>NZ_JBAQRT010000208.1:0-22967 GCF_049306435.1 Zavarzinia sp. | reverse complement strand
CCCCTGATCGCCGCGCGCAGCGCCGAAATCGGCCGCCGCGTCGGCGCCCTCAGCCTTGACGCGGTCGGGCCTCTGCGGGAGTTGGCGCTGGCGCTCGGCCCCGGGGATATCGCGACGAATGTGAACGCGGCCTTTGCCGCCGAGCGGGAGGCGATTCTCCACCGGGTCGCCACGGCTCATCTCGGCATGATGTGGCGCGGCCTGCCCGGCGCCGCCAAGGTGCAGTTCGAGGACCATCTGGCGCGCACGGTGCCCCGCGCGGTCGATCAGGCCATGGCCGAGATTGTCGCCTCCATCGACGATCTGATCGACATCCCCGCGATGCAGGAGCGGTATTTTGGTGCCCGTCCCCGGGAATTGGCGCGCATGGTCGCCCTGGTGGCGACGCCGGGTTTCCGCTCCCTGATGGCGGTCTTGCCGGGCCTTGGCCTGTTGCCCCTGCTGCTGCCTGTCTTCATTCCCGGCGCGCCGTCGATGCTGGCGGGGGCCTTGCTTGGTTATGGCGCCAGCCGTCTCGCCATCGACTGGCTGTTCACGCCGCCGCCCGCGCGCTGGCGCCACCGCCTGCCCGCGCGCTGTTTCACACCCCTGCTGCCGGCAAGGCCGATGATCACCACGCTTTACGTCGACACGGTCGCGGATGAATCCTTCCGCCTCGATGTCGTGATCGACGAACTTGTCGCCGGACGGGGCGCGATCGGCACCCGCGCCATCGTGGAACGCCGGGTGGCCGCCGTCTTCGCCCGCCTGCCCGGGGGTGGCCTGCTCAATCTCGTCATCCCGCGCCGGGCCATGCAGGGCATGATCGAAGCCGCGACCACGGAACTGCTCTCGCTGCTGCAGGTGACCGCGCGCGAGCCCGAACTGGTCGCCCGCTGCGCCGAACGGCTGCGCCTGCGGGTGCGGGACAAGCTCGACGCCCTCGATGAAATGGCCTTCCTCGGTATGCAGCGGAATGTGCTGCGCAGCGAATTGCCGCTGATGCACGCCACCGTCGCCGGGGTGTTTCTGGCGGTCGGCCTCGCCGCCGCGCTGCCGTGAGCGGATAAGCGCGCAAAGCCCCGAAAGCGGGAGGGTTCCGGCTTGGTCGCCATGGCCCCGCCGGGCTAATCATTCACGAGGCGGCGCAGACCGCCCTCAAAAGTGCGGGGGAGACTGATGGATCTGGGCGTGTTCTGGGCCGAGTTGACGAGCAGGCCCGATTTCTGGGGCTTCGTCAGCATTCCGATCGTCGCGGCCGTCGTGACCTGGGTCCATGTCTGGATGGCCATGCAGATGGTCTTCTACCCCGTCCATTTCGTCGGCTTCCTGGATCCCTTCCTCGGCTGGCAGGGCGTCGTGCCGCGCAAGGCGCGCAAGATGTCGAACATCCTCGTCGACAAGACATTGGCCAAGATCGGCACCCTCAGCGACTTCATGCGCAAGATGGAGCCGGAGAAGATCTCGGAACAGGTGGCCAAGGCCGTCGGCGCCCGCATCGAGGATTATGTCGACGACCTGATGTCGGAACAGAGCCCAGTGCTCTGGGCCAATCTGCCCCGCCTGGTGCGCAACCGCGTCTATAACCACGCCCGCGGCCAATTGACCAAGGTCATGGGCGCGATGATGGACGACATCATCGACCACGCCGAAGACCTCGTCGATATCCGCGAGATGATCGGCAATCAGGTCGAGGCCGACCGCAGCCTGGTCGTCCGCATGTTCATGGAGGTCGGCAACAAGGAACTGGCCTTCGTCATCCGCTCCAGCTTCTGGATCGGCCTCGCCTTTGGCGTCCTGCAGATGGTGCTGTTCTATTTCATCCCGGCCCATTGGCTGCTGCCCGCCTATGCCGCCGTCCTCGGTTTCCTGACCAACTGGATCGCGCTTTCCATGGTGTTCCGGCCCCTGAAGCCGGTGCGCATCGGCCCCTGGCGTTTCCAGGGCGTGTTCCTGCGCCGCCAGAACGAGATCGCCGACAAATTCGCCGAACTCGCCGCCAGCGAAATGCTGACCATCGGCCGCATCACCCGCGAGATCCTGGTCGGCCGGCAATCGGGCAAGACCCGGCTGATCATCAAGAAGCACCTCGCGCCGATGCTCGAATCGCCGGTCATCCGCACCACGCTCCAGCTCTCCATGGGGCCGGACGGCTATGCCGGGCTGAAATCCGCCATCGCCGAGAAATCGACCTTCATGGCCCTCGATCCGCTGGAGGACGAAGCCTTCAACAAGGAGCGCGCGAAATTTCTCTCCCGCTTCCTGGCCGAGCGGACGCGCGCGCTGTCCCCCGAGGAATTCCAGGACTTGCTGCGCCCGGCCTTTCAGGAAGACGAATGGATTTTCTTCGTCCTTGGCGCCGTTACCGGCTTCATCGCCGGCTCGCTGCAGCTCGCCCTCGGATTCCAGTAGAGAGCAGCTCGGCCAACACCTTGATTCCCAAAGATTTGGGGGCTCTAAGTCCTTGAGTTGTGACGTCGCTTTGGCCAATGTGGCAACTGTCCGGCTCCGCGAGGGGCGGCACGGTCATCGGGGGCGGAGAGACAATTGGAGCAGGGCGCGTCCACGCGAGCGGGGGCCAGATCGGCGCCGGCGGCAGCGCGTGGTGGATATACCGTTCGGGATCTGCTGATCTTCGCCTTCTACAGTTGGCGGACGATCGTGATCGTCGGCATGATCCCCGTGCTGATCGGTATCGCCGCCTCCCTGACCGCGAAGAAATATTACACGGCCAGCGGCCTTCTCCTCGTGCTCGTCAACCGCGAACACAGCGGATCCGACAGCGTGAGCGACGCCGGCCCCTCGGTCCTCTCGATCGAAGGCCTCAAGCTCGTCCAGTCCGAAGCGGAGATCATCGTCTCGGATGGGGTGCTGGGCGATGTCGTGCGTCAGTTGCGACCCGAGGTGCTCTACCCTGAAATCGCCCGGCGTCGGATGCTGGGCATTCTGCCCGCCGTCGACGAAAGCCAGTGGATCCAGCGCGCCGTCGAGAGACTGCGCGGCGACCTGAAGGCTCAGGTGCGCGAGGAAAGCAGCGTCATCGCCGTCACCTTCCGCCATGTCGACCCGGAGATTTCCGCCGCTGTCGCGGCGTCCGTGATCAAATATTACCAGGAACGGCGACGGAAGGTTTTCGATGTCGTCCGCTCCCCCCTGCTGACCGAGGAAGTGCGGCGTTTCTCCCAGGACCTGCAGGGGCTGGACGCGCAGATCCGGGCGGTGAAGCAGAAATATGGCGTCATCGAGATCGATCAGGACATCATCCTGGCCGTCAACCAGTCGGACGTGCTGTTGCAGCGCATCCGCCAGGCACAGGAGCGCCGCGCCACCGTCATCGAGCAGGTAACGACGGCCCGGGCCAAGCTGGCGGCCGAGCCTTCCCGCCTGTTCGATTATGGCGAGCAGACCAACCAGATCCTGAACGACGAGGATCGCAACCTCCTGACCAAGCTCGAACTCGAGCTGCAGGCGCTGAAGAAACTCTACGCGCCGGATTTCCCGCTTCGGGCCCAGACCGAGCAGCGCATCGCCCTCCTCAGGGAATCGATCCGGGAGAAGAAGAAACCGCAGTACCAGATCGACCGCGAGGTTCGGAACCCGACGCTCGATTTCATGAATTCGCGCCTGTTCGAACTTCAGGTCGAGAGCGATGGCCTGAACGACCAGATCGCCGAACTCGACCGGCTGGCCAAGGAATCGGCGGGGCGGGTCGACGTGCTGCGCGAGGCGCAATTCCTGCTGCACGAGCTGGAGCGGACGCGCAAGGTCATGGAAGATGTCTATCACCAGTACGCGCTGCGCGCCGAAGCGGTGAAGATGGACGAGAAGGCGGCGGCCGAGCAGACCAATAACGTCCGCGTGATCGAACTGCCGGAAATCCCGGTCACGGGCGCGACCATGGCCTGGAGCTTCCTGGCCGCGGGGCTCTTCGGCGGCCTGCTGGCCGGTATCGCCGGCGGCTTCCTCGCCAATCTCAACCGCCAGGTCTATCTGCTGCCCAGCGAGGCGGAGCGTCAGCTCGGCCTCGCCGCGCTGGCCAGCTTCATGCTGGGCGCCCCCCGCCCGCACGACCGCGCTTCCGACGAGGAACTGGGGCACCTGTCGTCCCTGATCCTCGACACGCGGGTGGGCGACCGCGGGTTGGGCAGCCTGCATCTGATGCCGGTCGACAGCGATGCCGTGGACATCGCGCTCGTGCGCGGCCTGCTGACCGAATGCGCGGTGCACCGCGATCTCGAGGTCCTGCTGGTCGACCTCAGCGACAATCAGGCCATGGCCAAATCCCTCGGGCTGCGGGCGAACACCCCGGCGGATGGCGTCACCGCCGAGGTCGGCCACACCGCCCTGCCCGACTTCGACCGGGCGCGGGTCGCGATCGAGCCCCTGTCCAGCGCGGTTTTCGATCCGCGCGTTCCCCTGCACAAGGCGGTGGAGGGTGTCGCGGCCCTGCAGAAGTCGTTCGACCTCGTCATCCTGCTGGCACCACCGCTGGCCCGCAGCCATATCGGGCGGCGCGCGTCCGCCATCGTCGATGCCACCATCCTGTTGCTGAAGGCCGAAAGCAGCCGTGGGCCGGCGGCCGTCTGGACTCGGGACTCGGTGCTGGATGCCGGGGGTGATATCCTCGGCTTCATCATGGCCGGGCGCCGCTTCCATATTCCGTCAAGGGTCTACAAATGGCTGTGAGTCTGGGCCATCCCCATCTGTTCGCGGCCATTCTGGTGGCGGCCGGCCTTCTGTCGGGCTGCACCGGCCAGGAGGTCTATATTCAGGAAGACGTGGTCAAGCCCGACCGTTTCTCGACCTGGGTCGACAGCAAGCCGCAATATCACATCGGGCCGGGCGATATCCTCCAGGTGAAATTCCTGCTGACACCCGAGATGGACGACGAGGTGACGGTCAGTCCCGATGGCCATGTCGGCCTCCGCACCACCGGCCAGATCGAGGCCGCCGGCCTGACCCCCGGCGAATTCGAGAGCAAGATCAAGGTCGCCGCCCGGCGCTTCCTCGCGGCCGATGCCGTGGTCGCGGTGCAGGTGAAGACCTATGCCTCGTCCCGCATCTATGTCGGCGGCAGTATCGCGGCACCCGGCGCCTATCTGGTCACCGGCCCCGTCACCCCGCTCGAGGCGATCATCAATGCCGGTGGTTTCCGCGACGAAGCCCGGCCCGACGAGGTCGTGCTGATCCGCCGCGCGCCCGATGGCAAGCCGATGATGCGCACCATCGACATCCAGAACTTCATCCAGCGCATGGACCCGGCGGATGACGTCATGCTGGTCTCGGGTGATCTTCTGTTCGTGCCGCGCAGCCTTGCCGGCGAAGTCGGCCATTGGGTCGAGCAATATATCGACAACACGCTGCCCTGGGATCCGCAGTTCAACTATTCGATCAACCGCACCTGGCAGACCGAGACCGGTCGCACCTTGCCGCCGCTATGACGACGCAGGACTTTCCCCCGGCCGTGGATTTCCTTGGCCTTTCGATCACCCCGATCGACGTCGAGGCGACGGCGGCGGCGGTCGCCGGGCGCGATCCCGGCGCGCCCCTCGTCTATGTCGTGACGCCCAACGCCCAGCATGTCGTCGCCCTCGACCAGGGCGACCGCAATTTCGCGACGGTCCATGCCCATGCCTGGCTCGTCACCTGCGACAGCCAGATCCTGCGCCTGCTGGGCCGGCTGCTGTTCGGCCTTCACCTGCCGCTGGCGGCGGGCAGCGACCTGACCGCCCTTCTGCTGAAGCGCTACATCAAGCCCGACGACACGGTCGCCATCATCGGCGGCGACGAGAAACTGTTCACCGAGCTGAAGGCGCAATATGGCCTGACGCGCATCGCCCACCATGAACCGCCGATGGGGCTGATCCGGAACCCGGTGGCGATCGAGGCGGCGGCGCGTTTCATCATCGCCAACCCGTCCCGCTATGTCTTCATCGCCTGCGGTTGCCCGCAGTCGGAAATGATCGCGCTGCGCGCCGTCGAACTGGGCGGCGCGGTCGGCGTCGCGCTGTGCATCGGCGGATCGCTGCATTTCGCCACCGGCCTCATTCCCCGGGCACCGGCCTGGATGCGCCGTTTCGCGCTCGAATCCCTGCATCGTCTGATCCTGAACCCGCGCCGCCACGCCAAGCGCGTGTTCCAGCAATCTCTCCCGGTGGTCTGGATCGCGCTGAAGGCCCGGCTCGGCCTGAAGCCCCACGCGCCGGCCCCCCTGCCCCCGGCCGAGAGCGGCAGGTGACGAACGGAAGCGTCCGGGCCGTCCGGCGGCGGGGCCAGATCCTTCGCCCGGTCGGGTTGCCCGCGACACCCTCGACACCAGCCCCGACGCGGACGGGCCTGCCCGTCGAGGAAGAGCACCGCGCGGCGCTGGTTCTCCTGTTCGCGCTCACCTTGCCGATGTTCGGCCAGACGTTCCATTACCTGATCGACGTCATGCCGGCCTATTACCTCTCCAAGGCCTGGCCGGCCCTGACGCTGGCGCTGGTGCCGATCGGCCTGTCGCGGGCCAAGCCGCCCCTGACCCTGCCGTTCCTCGTCATGCTGACCTATGTCCTTGGCGTGACCCCGCTGGTCTCGATGATGCAGCTCGGCAACGGCCTGTTCGACGCCATGGCGACGACGGCCAAATCCTGGCCGCTGACCTATTATTTCTCGCTGCTGGGTCTGCTCATCCTGGCGAAACCGAAGGCATCCCATGTCGAGCGCTCGCTGGTGATCCTGGGGGCGACGACCTTTGGCATGATGGTCTTCCTGTGGATCGTCATGCCGGCCTCGGCCTATCAGGGCAACAACGCCGACAGCAAGCTGTTCATGTTCGAGTTCGAGCGCGGCTATCGCATCTACATGCCCATGTTCTTCGGCAATCTCTTCGTCTTCTGGTGCGCCCGTCAGGCGGTTTCCCGGCCGGGACGGCTGTGGCTGCTGGGCATTGTCGCGGCCTGCGTCATCGCCGAAGTCCTGATCTACAAGCAGCGGACGGCGATCGCCGTCACCCTGCTGCTGGTCGGCTGGTCGCTGTCGACGGCGCTGCCCCGACGCCTGCACAGTCTCGTCATCTTCGGGGGCGCCATGGCGGCGGCGGCGCTGGTCTTCGTGCTGGCGACCGGCATCATCGGCGAAGCGGCCAAGAGCAACCTGGGCGGCTCGCTGACCATCCGGCAGAACTCGCTGGCTCTCGCCACCCAGTTCATGTTCGGCGACCCCATCCGTTTGCTCTTCGGCGTCGGCTCGATCACCCGCTTCAGCGCCGTGACCATGGCCGACGTCTTCGGCGATTCCCAGTTCTTCCTGGCCGATCTCGGCTGGGTCGGGATCATGTTCGAATATGGCCTGCTGGGGGTCCTGCTGATCGCCGGTTGCCTGCTCGGCTGTCTCCATGTCGCCTGGCGCAACGCGGGTGATGGCGATCCGATGGCGCTGGCGCTCCGCGATCTCATCCTCTATGTCTCGATCGCCAGCATCATCTATTCGGTCATGTTCACACCCGGAGAATTCGCGACAGCGGCCGCCCTGTCCGTCTATCTTGCCGGGCGCCGCCAACAGCGGGCATCTCCGCCCCCTCCCTGACAGGTTCCCATCGTGCAGCGTCTGTTTCGCCGCGTCCGCAAACTCCTGTCCCATCCGGGGTTCCAGGCGGCCCCGCTCGCCACCCTGTGGCACGCCCTGACCTGGGTGTTCTGGGTCAGTCTGAAGCACGCCCCGGTCATTCGCCTTTCGGCCGGTGGCGGGCGGCTGCGCCTGCCCGCCGATTACCGTTACACCTCCATCTCCTGCTTTCTGCTGCGGGACTGGGCCGAGACCGAACTTCATTATCTCGACCGCCTGGTCGGGCCGGGCGACGTGGTGTTCGACGTCGGCGCCAATATCGGCATCTACACCCTGCAGGCGGCCCCCCTCGTCGGATCCGGCGGGCTTGTCGTCGCGATCGAGCCCGGACAACTCTCGGCCGGGCGGCTGGCCGCCAATATCGCGCTCAACCCCGGGTTCAGTCAGGTCAGGCTGGTGCGCAAGGCGGCTTCGGACCATATCGGCCGGGCGGTTTTCTACCATGTCCCGCTCGGCGACGATCCCCAGACCTATTCGCTGCTGAACGACGGCAGTAACGCGGAGACGGAAGAGGTCGAACTGACGACCATCGATCAGTTGATGGCCGAACTCGCCCCCGGCCGGCTGGATGTCCTGAAGATCGACGTCGAGGGGGCGGAAGCCCTCGTCATCGCCGGGGCGTCAGACACCATCGCCCGGCACCGGCCGATCATCCTGTTCGAGGTGAACGCCGACCTGCAGAAGCAGCGCGGCGACGACACCGCCAGCGCTTTCCACGCCATCGCGGCCTTCGGCTATCAGTTCTTCATCCGGCAGACGGACGGAAGGCTGAGCCCCCGCGAAAGCGTGCCCGAGGAATGGGGCAATCTGACCGCCGTGCATCCGCAAGGCCGTCAGCCGCGCCGTTGAGAGACGCTCAGGGCAGCACGTCCCCGCAAGCGCCGAGGCCAAGGCCAAGGCAGATGGCCTGCAATTTCCGTCGCCCGTCCGGACTGCCGTCCGAGGTCCGCTGCAGGGCGGCATAGAGCATGGCGCCCGCCCCGGGGTCGTCAACCGTCGCCAGGGTGGACAGCATCGCCTCGATGCGCGGCAAGCTCCAGTCGTCGCCCGGAATGCTGGAGACGACATTGATCCCGATCGTCAGCGGACCTTGCCAGTAATGGCGATAGGCCCTGAAGGCCTGGGCCGGATCGAACTGCGGCCCGGCCTCGTAACTCATGATCGAGAGCAGATCGACCGACGCCGCCTCGGGCGAACGCAGCAGGTCGAGCATCACGCCCGTATAGGGTGAAACCGGCCGGGCGGCGGCGAATTCCCCCTCGCCATAGGCACCAACACTCCAGACCGGGATCGAGAGCATCAGGGGCCGGGGCAGCACCGCCCGCGTCCTGCGGACAAGATCGCGCCAGCTGGCGTCGCTGGCGCAGACGATGCGTCCCGCCTCGGCCGGGGGCCGGCAATCGGGTCGGGGCGGCTCGTAGTCGAGATCGATGCCATCGGCGCCCAGATCGGCGACCAGACGGGCGGCGGCCACCGGGTCATAGGCGGGCCAGCCCTCCTTGTAACCATCGCCGCCGACGCCGAGCAGCACCCGAGTCGCCGGATTGCCGCGCTTCAGGAGGGCGATCGCCTCGCGCAGGATGGTGCCGCCGAACTGATATTCGAGGCCGGTCCCGCCGATGTCGAGAGCGCCGGGATAGACCAGGTCGGGCCGGGCGAAGGACAGCACGACGATATTGGCGTAAGGCGGCATGAAGGCCAGGGTGGTGGCTATGCCCCCGGTCGCCGGTCGCTCCAGCCAGCTTTCATGATAGACGACGAAGGGCCGCGCCTCCCCCGCCCGCGCAGGCGCGGCAAGGCCGAACAGGGCCGCGGCGAGACCCGCCGCCACCCGCAGCCGCATCAGAACACGTCCCTGCCGAACAGGCCGACGATCACGGTCTTGGCCATGATCTTGATGTCCAGCCACAGCGACCAGTTCTCGATATAGGCAATGTCGAATTCGACCGCGCGGCGGGCCTTTTCCACCGTGTGGATGCCGCCCCGGGCGCCATTGATCTGGGCCAGGCCGGTAACGCCCGGCTTCACCCGGCAGCGGAAGGCATATTGGCGCACCGCCTCGAGATAGGTGTTGTTGCCGACCAGCATGTTGGGAACATGGGGGCGCGGCCCCACCACCGACATGTCGCCCCGCAGGACATTGAAGAGCTGCGGCAGCTCGTCAATGCTGCTGCGGCGGAGAAAGGCGCCGACCCTGGTGATGCGCGGATTGTCCTTCGGCGTGCCGCGCGTGCCGTCATCCAGGGGATCGACGGTCATGGTGCGAAACTTGAAGACGTCGAAGGTCTGGTTGTTGAACCCCACCCGGCGCTGACGGAACAGGATGGGACCGGGCGAGGTCAGGCGGATGGCGAGCGCCGCCGCCAGCAGGATGGGCGCGGTCAGGGTCAGGCCGATGAGGGCCACCACCTTGTCCTCGGCCGCCTTCAGGACCCCTTGCGATCCTTTCAGCGGGCGATGCGCCATGCACAGGGAACGCATCCCGGCGATGGTGATGGTCGAGGCGAAGCTGGTCCGCAGGTCGCTGTTCTCGAGCGGGACGAGAAGATCGGCGGCGAAGCCCTGCAGACGCTCCAGCATGCCGTCGATCCTTGTCATGGCGACCCAGGGCAGGGCCAGGATGACGACATCGACACTCGAGGCGCTGACCGCCCGGCGCAGGTCCTCGACCTTGCCGAGAACCGGCACGTCCAGCACCTGTTCGGCCCGGCGGTCCGGCCCGCGATCATCATAGATGCCGACGATCTCATACGTGTGGCGCTGGTCTTCCCGGCGCAGGCTCTCGATGATGTGTTCGGTCTTGTCGGTCACGCCGACGATGGCCACCCGGCGCTTCAGAAGGCCACTGTTGAAAGCCTTGGCCACCAGATATCGGGCGATGAAGCGGTTGATCGACAGGGCCACCACCGCCCAGCCCAGCCAGCGCAGCAATTCCCCGCCCAGCGCGAAGACCTCGGGCCGGTAGATGCCGACGATCGCGCCGGTCAGCGGCAGGGCGATCGCGGTCATCACCGCCGGACGCAGGATGGACGACAGCGGATTGCGGTAACGCTCCACCCGGTAGCTGTTGGAGGCCTCCATCAGCTTGACGAAGAGGGTGAAGAACAGCACGCCGGCGACCGCATATTGCAGCAGGTTGAAATCGAGGCCCGGCCCCCGCCAGGTCACGCCGGTGGCGATGAAGGCGATGGCGATGGCAAACAGATCCCCCAGACGCACGAGGCGATTGATCAGTCCGTGTGTCCAGAAAATCATGAAGGCTCCGGCGATTCCCGATACCCGAGCGGGTATATTCGGCCAGCATGGCGCCGCGGCGACAACAGTCAAGGCGCGTGGCCACCCCGGGCACGCAATGCGGGGCAAGACTGGCGCGGATCGCGAATATCGTGTCTTCTGACAGCATTGTCGCGACTTAACCGAAGGACAGAATTGTGCTGGCACATTTGAAGTCGCTGATCGAATCCCGCTTTCCCCGCCTGTTCGGCCTGCTGGCGGATATCCGCGACAGCCGCGCCCTGAAGGATGGCGAGCCGGAAATGCGGCTGTTGCCGCGCCTCGTCGCCCGCGGCGAGACGGTCTGCGACATCGGCGCCAATCGCGGTCTCTATACCTATTGGCTGCTGCGCCTCGGCACCCGAATCTTCGCTTTCGAGCCCAATCCCCGGCTGGTCCGGGTGATGCAGTTGCGCTTCGGCCGGGCCATCGCCGATGGCCGGCTGACGGTCGACGGCTGCGCCTTGTCGGACACGGTCGGCGAGATCGTGCTGCATGTTCCCGTCGATGCCGCCGCCCTCGGCACGGTCGAGAGCACCGCCTTCGCCAAGCTGGGCGATGCCCCGATGGAAAGTTTCACCGTGCGGAAGCGCCGGCTGGACGATGTGCTGCGGGGCAAGATCGATTTCATGAAGATCGACGTCGAAGGTCACGAGATCGCGGTGATCGACGGCGGCCTTTCCATCATCGGGCGCGACCTGCCCACCCTGCTGATCGAGGCCGAGGAACGGCACCGGCCGGGCGCCGTCGCCTCCCTGCGCCAGCGGCTGGAGCCGCTGGGCTACACCGGCTATTTCCTGGACGGCACGGGCCTTCGCCCGATCGAGGCTTTCGATCCCGCCCTTCACCAGGATGTCGGCGCCCTGAACGAGGCCGGCACCCACCGGCTGGAAGGCCGGATCTACTACAATAATTTCATCTTCGTCGCCCGGGCGCAGGCCAGGGCGAAACTGACCGACCTCATCGTGGCCGACAGGTGACCACCGCCCCGGCAACGGAATTCTGTTTCGCCTGAAGATCGATCTGGCGCAGCTTGTGCCAGACCGGATCGCTCGGCCCCGGGCAGAAGTTCAGCAGCGCGCCGCCGGGCGATCCCCGCCAGTTGTCGGGAATATGGATGGTGACCTCGTAACCGAGCGCGGTCGGCTGCGGGTCCTCGTGCCACCACATGGGCGGCAGGGCCCGGCGCAGGTAGACGCGGATATTCTCGCGCACATCCGGCGGCAGTTCATTGTTGAAGCGCGGCCGCGCCTGACCATCCTCCGCCCGGTCGGCGACCGCCGGGCCGGCGGCCAGGGCCGGCAGGAACATGATCAGCAACAGGGCGGGCAGGCGAGGCATGGCGCCAATCTGTCACGACGGCGGGCGGGGCGCCAGTCGCCGTGGCGCTCGACGCCGGGCGATGCCCTGCCTAGGCTGGGGACAAGGACCGATCCGGCGGAGTAGCCCATGCAGCGCGTGACCATCACCCTCGATCTCGAACTGACGGCCGAACTCGACGCCTTCATGGCCGCCCGCAACTACGAGAACCGCTCGGAAGTGATTCGGGACCTGGTGCGGGCGGGCCTGCGCGAAGCCCATCTGGCCGAGGATGGCGAGCACCCTTGCGTCGCCGCCCTCGTCTATGTCTTCGACCACGAGAAGCGCGATCTGGCCGCCCGCCTGACCCATGCCCATCACGATCATCACGACCTGTCGCTGGCGACGACCCATGTCCATCTCGACGATGCCCATTGCCTGGAGGTCGCCCTGCTGCGCGGCAAGGTGGGCGAGGTTCGCCATTTCGCCGATCATGTGATGGCCGAACGGGGCGTGCAGCACGGCCGCCTGGTGCTGGTCCCGACCGAGGAAGCGGCGGACAGGCCCCCCACCCCTCACCGCCACCTGTGACGCGCTTCATCGCGCCCGCGCCCGTCTTCGCGCCATAAGCGGCGGGTGTTTCCAGAGAAGCCGGGCATGGACATCAGCACCTTCGACCTCGCGGGCCCCTTCTGGGCCGATATCCTGCTGCGCCTGATCGGCGCCTTCTATGTCTTCGCCGGGCTCGTCGCGCTGCGGGCGACGGTGTTCGGCAGCTTTCTCGACCGGGCGCTGGCGCAGATCTCCGGCAAGGCGGAGCCGGGCGCCGACCGCTTCCGGCGGCGCTGGCTGATCGGCGCCGCGATCCTGATCGCCCTCGGCGGCGCTTCCCTCACCCTCCTCTGGCGGGGGGCGCTGGTGCTGTTCATCGTGAATACGCTGGGCCAGGCGCTATATCTCGGCCTCGTCGCGCCCCGCTGGCTCGACCACGACGATCCGCCGGAGCCGTCGGGCCGCCGCGCGACCTGGCGGGCCTTTGCCGTTTACGGCGCGGCGACGCTGGTGGTCGCCTCGGCGGCGGCGAATGGTCGCCTGCGGCCGCTTGGCGAGATCGATCCGGCGCTCATCGTCCTCGTCGTGCTCGGCCTTGCCGGCGCCCTCGGCTTCCAGCTTCGCCACCTCCTCCGCGCGCCGTCGCAAGACCTGTCGGCGGCGGCACCGGAGCCCCCGCCCCCGCATCTGATCCTCACGCCCGGGTGGGACGGCACCGGTCTCGTCGACGCGGCGGACGGGGCCCCTTGGGAATTCTGGTCCATGAACGATCATGTCCCCGAGGCGCTTCAGGCGCGGCTGCGGGACTGGATCAAGCTGTTCATGGCCCATGCCGACGAGGAAGATCCCCGCCGCGCCGCCCTGCGCGACCCGTCCGCCCAGGAGGAGATCACGGCGATGGGCGCCGAACTGCTGGCACAGATCGCGCCCTGCCTGCCGGGCGTCAAACTCGATTTCGCCCCCGTGGCCCGGCCCGGCCTGAACCGCTGGCCCGATGCCTCCAGGGTCAGGATCAGCCCCCGCTGCCTGTCCTGGCCACTGCAGATCCCGGCCCTCGACCCCGACGAGGAAGAACGGGACATCAACCCCGCCGACTTCGGCCTGTCCTACCGTCTGGCCGAGGACCTCGTGGCCTGGAACATGAGCTTCGAGGAAGCGATCCCCGATCTCGAGGCCGGCGCGGAGCCGATCTGGTCGGACGAAGCCCGCGCCGCCTTCATCGCCGAAGGCAACGCCCTGACCACCCGCCTGCGCCGCGAACTCGACGCGACAGGGCGCGGCCATGTCGAGATCGAGACGGTGTTGAGTTGAGGGATCGATGGAACCGGACCGGTAGATGTTCTTATCTATCCGCTTTCGATCGATATGCCGTGACGTGCGAACGGGCGTTGTTACATACTGCCTGAATGCTCCAAGGATACCTCCATGCGCACCACCCGTCTCGGCAAGGTCGGCAACTCGACCGGCATCACGGTCCCCCGTGAGGTCCTGGGGGAGGCAAATATGTCTCGCAGCGACGAGGTTGCCCTGACGGTACGCGACGGCCGGATCGAGATCGCCAAGGCCGAGGATGGCTACAACAAGGCCATGGAGGTCGGCCGTGCTTTTGCCGCCCGCTATCGCCGGACCATGGCAGCGCTGGCGAAGTGAAGGCGCCGGTACTCCCGCCTGCAGAAACCATCATTGATCTGCACGCGGAGTTGCTGGCCGAACACGGCGGGGCACGGGGCGCCCTGGAGGCTTCCCCGGCCCGTCCCCGCCAAATTATGGCCGATGCCGAGGGGACCATTTCGGTCCCGAACTAGCGGCAGCAATCTGTGTCAGTATTCTCCGCAACCACCCCTTCGTCGACGGCAACAAGCGCGCCGGCTTCGTCTCCCTCGGCGTCACCCTGAGCATGAACGGCCTGTATCGCGATGTCAGGGAAAGCGAGGCGACGCGGGTTGTTCTGGGTGTCGCGGCCAGCGAAAAATCGGATGATGGGCTTCAGCGCTGGGTGGCCGCCAACTGCCAGTCCGCTTCAGCCGATCATCGAAATATACCACCCGGGGACTGTTCTAGACCTCCACCGACAATAGAAATTCGAGCGACCACCTATTTTACTTTTTGCCAAGCACCATTATCAATGGCGATTATGTATGATCATCTTTATAGATACGATTTAGCGGATATATTATATCAAATTCTTCGGATTCCAATTTATGGACATCCAAAAGACACGATTCATAAAGATCAATTATATCGCCTATAATTCTCTTTCGTTTTCTCTCACGGATTCTATCAAAATGCCAAATTTCCCCGTACCGAACTTGTTCAAGTGCACCGAATCGAGCTTCATGTATGACCTGGAGGCGCAACCTCAAGGTATACAGCACATCAGCTGGCCACCATTTCACCAAAATAAGAATAACTGTTGGCATTTTCTCATTGAATGTCTTCGATCCATCCGTCATCAATTCTACAGACTTGAGAATGTCAAATAAAATTTGAATGTTGGATGTCCAACCGCTGCACATTCTTCTTGGCCCTCCCGTTTCACGTATTCTCCCATTGGGGAGCCGGCACTATGTTTAACTTAACGATCAAACCACACGAAGCCCGTCGATTTACAGGGGAAGTCGTCCATACGCTCCAGCGAATTCATGAAGGTCACTCAGCTGGCGGCCTTGTGGAGCCCCATACGGACGGCCGTCAATATTGATATAAATATTAATAAATAATTCACTATGTCTCTAAAATACAGACCCATCATTCGATGGGATGACAACATAGATATTATCAATATCGAAATATACTGGCACGCGAAAAAAGTATAACAGCGGATGAATGGAAGAAAATGACCGGCTGGCGCTAGGCATCAGCGGATCAGTCCGGACAAATCGACCTTCGGGATATTTAAATTTTCGGATCACGCCGATGGTCGCGCGGTTCATCAGCAACGCCGAGCGCAGCCATTTGATGCATCCATCATTTTAGGATGTGTGATATGATTTTGCACGATCTGAGATAGTTCAAGGTGCTGACGTGCTCGACATAACTCTCCACTTGGCCATCGTGCTGGCCAGCCTAATAGCCCTTTATTCGCTCATCTCGGCGGCCTATCCGCTCAGGCCCTTCAGGACCCGCTCCCGCGCCGCAATCTGCCTTGTGATCTCGATCGTCTTCGTCGGCGCGACAAGCTTCCTGATCGAACGCCCGCCCGTTCGCACGAACCTGGCAGACCAGGCGTCATTGGCTCCCGCTGATACTGCCGCGAAGGTCACGCCGGGTGCTGAAATTCCTGCACCTTGTGGTGATGGCGGCGCCGCCTTGATGGATATCGTGGCGGTCACCGGAAGCTACGAGGTCCGCATCGAGCCTTCGGCCAGCGCAGCAAAGGTAAAGAACGAGAAAGCCTCAGCCGCCCTGGGCGAGCCCCACTACCACTCCGTCGATAACAGCACCACCGTCCGCCGCCTTTGCACCCAGTCGGAATGGACCAAAGTCAAAATTGTCACGCCCGAGTGGCTGACACATGTCGAGGGCTGGGTGCCCAATCGTCTGCTTCGCACCATCGAGGTTAGCGACGGCGGCGCCCGGATCTATGTCGAGGCCGATTTCATCTGGGACAGCGATACCTCGCGTTACAAGAATGAGATTGTGGCGGTCGTTAACAAGATCGCCCGTGACAACCGGAACTGCTCCAAGATCGACCCATCCTCTGTGGCCAAATCGCCGTCGAAGAGCAAGCCAGGTGCCCCGGTTTTCTTCGTAACCTGCGGCGAGGGGGCGGACGCCTTTAATGTTTGGTTCCATCCAGGCGACGCGGCCACTGGAACTTCCTTCCAGGCCAAGGCGCCGATTGACCAGGCTGCGGCGACGCTCGCTTGCGAAGCGGCCGCGCGCGCGGCCGCCACTAACCCCGCGACCGTCGATTTTTCTGTGCTCTGGGATCTGGCCTATATCCCTTATGCCTCCGGCCGTGCCCAAATCCTTTCGAGCTTCACGGCCATGAACGCCTTTAACCTAAAGCAAAAATTCCGAATTCGCTGCCTGTTCGACGCCACCGACCTAATCGAGACTACGATCACGCCTTCCGCTAGATAACCTGTCCGCCGGTAGCCGTTGTGGCGCTGCACGACGTTCTAAGCGCCTAATCGCGGTGCAAAGTTAACAGAGCCTCAACCGCCAGCAGTTACCATTGCGGTATGGGACATCGAAGGTCTGAATTCATTTATAGGGACACTATAACGAATTCAACAGATCCATCCCCGCCTCTGCCTCGCAGCAGCAACGATCTCCAAAGTCCAGCAATGTCACGATTGTCACTCAGCCGGTGGCCTTGTGGCGTCCCCTACGGGATTCGAACCCGTGTCGCCGCCGTGAAAGGGCGGTGTCCTAGGCCTCTAGACGAAGGGGACGCAAGAGGCTTCGCATCAGCGAGGCGCCTCAAGTACATATTCCACGCGCGGCGGTCAACACAAAAAAGCGGAAGGGCTCAAAGCCCGCGGTTTGCGTCCCATAGCGTGAATTCGTGGGCGATGAAGCGCTCCATCATGTCGCGGTAGATCGCCTCGATCAGGTCGGCGGTCGCGCCGTGATTCTGGGCGAGGATGCGGACCTTGGCCACCACATCCTCGACCCGGGCTTCGTCGCGGACGATGTCGCGGCTTTCCTTGATGCGGCCGGCGTCGGCGATGCGCTGTTCCCGCTCGGCCAGCAGGCGCACGATTTCGCGGTCGAGGCGGTCGACCTCGGCGCGGACTTCTTCCATGGTGTTGCAGCGAGTCATGATCCCATCCTAGCCGCGCCCGGCCGGCGCCGCATCCTCGATGAAGAGGCGGATGCGCTCCCGCCCCTGCCAGGTCTCGGCCCGGACATGGCCGGCGACATGGAGCGCCTCGCCCGTCCTGAAGGCGGCGTCGAGGGCATCGACCACCGCGCCGTCGCCCGAGCGGAAGGCGACCGCGTCGGCCGAGCGGCCGCCGGCATCCGACAGGCGGAGGCGGAGGTGCCCCTTGCCCATGACCGCGGCATGGGCGACGCGGACCGAGGGCACGGCGAAACGCGGCTCCGGATTGCCCTGGCCGAAGGGCGCGACCTGAGCGAGGCGGCGGACGAGATCGGCATTGATGCCGACGATGCCGATGGCGGCATCGAGCTTCAACCCGTCGGCCGCCAGCGCCTTTTCCACCGCGCCATCCATGCGCCCGGCCCAGAAATGTTCGAGTTCTTCCAGCCGGGCGATATCGATCGTGATGCCGGCGGCCATGGCATGGCCCCCGCCCTCCTCGACGAGGCCGACGGCGCGGGCGGCGGAGACGGCGGCGCCGAGGTCGATGCCCGGGATCGAGCGGCCCGAGCCCTTGGCCTTGCCGTTCTCGAGAATGGACAGGACGAAGGTCGGGCGGTGATAACGCTCCTTCAGGCGGCTGGCGACGATGCCGATGACGCCGGGATGCCAGCCGGCGCCCGCCGCCATCACCAGCGGCCCGGGGCCATTGGCGCGGGCAAGGCGGGCTTCCACGGTCTCGATCGCGGCGGCCTCCACCTCCTTCTCGATCTGCTGGCGCTCGCGGTTCAGGGCATCGAGCCTTTCGGCGATGCTGGCGGCGAGTTCCGGATCATCGGTCGCGAGCAGCCGGGCGCCGAGATCGGCCTGGCCGACCCGGCCGCCCGCATTCACCCGGGGGCCGAGCAGATAGCCGCAATGATAGGCGGTGGGCGCCGTGTCGATACGGGCGACATCCATCAGGGCGGCGAGGCCCGTGTTGCGCCGGCCCGCCATCACCTTCAGTCCTTGCGTGACGAAGGTGCGGTTCAGCCCCTTCAGCGGCACCACGTCGGCGACCGTGCCCAACGCGACGAGATCGAGGAGGCCCATGAGGTCCGGCGCGGGTCGCGCCTCCCGCTCGAAGAAACCGCGACGGCGGAGCGCTCGATTGAGCCCAACCACCAGCATGAAGGTGACACCGACGGCGGCGAGCTGGCCGAGGCCGGACGAATCGTCCAGCCGGTTGGGGTTGACCAGCGCCCGCACCTCGGGCAGCAGCGGCTCGGCCTGGTGATGATCGGCGACGATCACCTCGAGCCCGGCGGCCTTCGCCGCGGCGAAGGGCTGGAAGGCCAGCGTGCCGCAATCGACCGTGACCACCAGTTTCACGCCCTGCCGCGCCAGCATTTCGAGCGCTTGCGTGTTGGGGCCATAGCCTTCCTTCTGCCGGTCGGGGACATAGAGGAAGAGCGAGCGGCCGATGGCCGTGAAATAGCGCATCAGCACGGCGGAGGACGTCGCGCCGTCGACATCGTAATCGCCGAAGACCGCGACCGGGATATCCGCCTCGATCGCCTCGGCCAGACGCTCCGCCGCCTTTTCGAGGTCGAGAACCACGGCAGGGTCCGGCATGTCGGTCTTCAGCACGGGATCGAGGAAACGGTCGACATTGTCCAGATCGACGCCCCGCCCGATCAAAACCCGGCAGGTGACGGGATCGAGCCCGGTCGCCTGGGCCAGGCCAAGGGCCGCCCGATCGTCGGGCACACGGAAGCGCCAGGGCCGCCCGGCGAAGGATGTGGCGACGCCGAGGGCGAATTCGGCTTGAGCCGGAGCGGAAGAATCAGCAACCATGGACACATCTTAAGGCCGGCGACGCCCGGCCGCCCCCCGATTCATGCCGCCCATGGTATGCGGGGATGCAGGCAAGCACAAAATCTTGCCCCGGACGAAATTCTCCCTCTTCCGACTCATGTCCCCGGGGCCTAGAGTTTGTGTCCAACCACGGCTCGCCACCTACCTATGGGGTCTGGCCAGAACAACAGTGGATGGGGCGACGGGCCAGACGGACCGTCCGAGGGCGCAAAATCAAGTTTCGGGGACCACGAAAAATGCGGATCGAGCGGCGATTCACGACCGAAGGCAATTCTCCCTATGCCGGGATCGAGTTTACCAGGGTGTCGAGCGAGATCCGCAATCCCGACGGCTCGGTGGTGTTCCAGCTCGCCGCGATGGAAGTGCCGGCGGACTGGAGCCAGGTCGCGACCGACATTCTCGCGCAGAAGTATTTCCGCAAGGCCGGCATCCCCGCCCGCCTGAAGAAGGTGAAGGAAAAGGGCGTCCCCGCCTGGCTGTGGCGTTCCATCCCCGACGACAAGGCGCTCTCCGCCCTGCCCGAGGCCGAGCGTTTCGGCGACGAGCGCACGGCGACCCAGGTCTTCGACCGCCTGGCCGGCACCTGGACCTATTGGGGCTGGAAGTCGGGCATGTTCGACGCCGAGGCCGACGCCCTCGCCTTCCGCGACGAACTCGCCTTCATGCTGGCGGCCCAGATGTGCGCGCCCAATTCGCCGCAATGGTTCAACACTGGCCTGCACTGGGCTTACGGCATCGATGGTCCGGCCCAGGGCCATTATTATGTCGACGAGAAGAGCGGTGAAGTCACCCGCTCCACCTCGGCTTACGAGCGGCCGCAGCCCCATGCCTGCTTCATCCAGGGCATCGAGGACGATCTGGTCAACGACGGCGGCATCATGGACCTGTGGATCCGCGAAGCCCGCCTGTTCAAATACGGCTCGGGCACCGGCACCAATTTCTCCAAGCTGCGTTCGTCCAATGAACGCCTCGGCGGCGGCGGCAAGTCGTCGGGCCTGATGTCCTTCCTGAAGATCGGCGACCGGGCGGCGGGCGCGATCAAGTCGGGCGGCACCACCCGCCGCGCGGCCAAGATGGTCGTGGTCGACATCGATCACCCGGACGTCGAGGAATTCATCGACTGGAAGGTGATCGAGGAACAGAAGGTGGCGGCCCTGGTCGCCGGCTCCAAGCTGGCCGAAATCCATATGAACGCCATCCTCGCGGCCTGCCATACCGATGTCGTCGGCGGCGAAGCCCGTTTCGACGTGAAGCAGAACGAAGGCCTGAAGACGGCGATCAAGGCCGCGCGCAAGTCGCTGATCCCCGATAATTACATCCAGCGCGCCATCCAGTTCGCGAAACAGGGCTACCGCGACCTCGAATTCCGCGTCTATGACACCGATTGGGATTCGGACGCCTATCTCACGGTCTCGGGCCAGAATTCCAACAATTCGGTCCGCGTCACCGACGAATTCCTGAACGCCGTCCTCGCCGACCGCGACTGGAACCTGACCTATCGCACCACCGGCAAGGTGGCGAAGACGGTGAAGGCCGCCGAGCTGTGGGAGAAGGTCGGCCTCGCCGCCTGGCAGTGCGCCGATCCGGGCATCCAGTATCACACCACCATCAACGACTGGCACACCTGCAGCAACTCGGGGCCGATCCGGGCGTCCAACCCCTGCTCGGAATATATGTTCCTCGACGATACCGCCTGCAATCTCGCGTCGCTGAACCTGCTGACCTTCCGGCGCGACGATGGCAGCTTCGACGTCGAGGCCTTCGAGCATTCGGTGCGGCTGTGGACTCTCGTCCTCGAAATCTCGGTGACGATGGCGCAGTTCCCCTCGCCCAAGATCGCCGAACTGTCCTATCGCTACCGGACGCTCGGCCTCGGCTTCGCCAATATCGGCGGCTATCTGATGGCCTCGGGCCTGTCCTATGACTCGGACGAAGGCCGCGCGATCTGCGGCGCCATCTCGGCCGTGATGACCGGCGTCGCCTATGCCACCTCGGCCGAAATGGCCAGGGAGCTGGGCGCCTTCCCGGGCTTCGCCGACAACCGCGCGCCCATGCTGCGGGTCGTCCGCAACCACCGCCGCGCCGCCCATGGCCTCGCCACGGGTTACGAGGGGCTGAACACCCTGCCGGTCGCCCTCGACCATGCCAATGTCCGCGAGGGCGACCTGTCGGCCGCGGCGAAGCGGGCCTGGGATCTCGCGCTCGAACTCGGCGAGAAGCACGGTTACCGCAACGCGCAGGCGACGGTGATCGCGCCGACGGGCACCATCGGCCTCGTCATGGATTGCGACACCACGGGTATCGAGCCCGATTTCGCCCTCGTGAAGTTCAAGAAGCTGGCCGGCGGCGGCTACTTCAAGATCATCAACCGCATCGTCCCGGTCGGCCTCGCCACCCTCGGCTATGGCGAGAAGGAGATCGCGGATATCATCGACTACGCGGTCGGCCATGGCACGCTCGACGGCTCGCCGGCGATCTCCCATGCCGCGCTGAAGGCCAAGGGTTTCGGCCCGGCGCAGATCGAGGCGATCGAGAAGAACCTCGCTTCCGCCTTCGACGTGAAATTCGCCTTCAACAAATGGGCGCTGGGCGAAGACTTCTGCGTGAACACGCTGAAGCTCCCGGCCGAGAAGCTGGATGATCCGGGCTTCGATTTCCTCGCCGCCCTCGGCTTCTCCAAAGCCGACATCGACATCGCCAATGTCTATGTCTGCGGCGCCATGACCCTCGAGGGCGCGCCGCATATCCGCGACGAGCATATGCCGGTCTTCGATTGCGCCAACCCCTGCGGCCGCATCGGCAAGCGCTTCCTCTCGGTCGACAGCCACATCCGCATGATGGCGGCGGCGCAGCCCTTCATCTCGGGCGCGATCTCCAAGACCATCAACATGCCGTCCTCGGCCACGGTCGAGGAATGCAAGGAAGCCTATCTGCTGTCCTGGCGCCTCGCGCTGAAGGCCAACGCGCTCTATCGCGACGGCTCGAAACTGTCCCAGCCGCTCGCCAGCCAGATCCTCGAAGAGGTGAACGACGAAGTCGGCGAGGACGCCAACCCGATGGTGAAGGGCCAGGTCATCGCCGAGCGCATCGTCGAGCGGATCGTCGAGAAGGTGGTGCCGGCCGACGGCGTGCGCCACCGCCTGCCCCATCGCCGCAAGGGTTACACCCAGAAGGCCAATGTCGGCGGCCACAAGGTGTACCTGCGCACCGGCGAATATGACGACGGCAAGCTGGGCGAAGTCTTCATCGACATGCACAAGGAAGGCGCCGCCTTCCGCAGCCTGATGAACAATTTCGCCATCGCGGTCTCGATCGGCCTGCAGTACGGCGTGCCGCTCGAGGAATTCGTCGACGCCTTCACCTTCACCCGCTTCGAGCCGGCGGGCATGGTCGAAGGCAACGAGGTCATCAAGATGGCCACGTCCATCCTCGACTATGTCTTCCGCGAGCTGGCCGTGTCCTACCTCGCCCGCAACGATCTCGCCCATGTCGAGCCGGCGGACCTGCGCTTCGACGCCATGGGCGACGGCGCGGACGAAGCCGCCCTCGACGGCGCCCCGCAGCGCCGCGAGGCGACCGACGCCAAGGCCGCCGCCTACAAGGCCGCGACCAACGCCCCGGTCTCGAACGG
>NZ_JBAQRT010000207.1:0-15362 GCF_049306435.1 Zavarzinia sp. | reverse complement strand
AGGGCAAGGGCACGACCCCGATCACCGCGATCGGCCCCGTCGACCAGCACAGCCAGCTCCAGCTCTATCTCGATGGGCCGGACGACAAGCTGTTCACCGTCATCGACCTGGCGACCAAGGGCAAGGGTACGATCATCCGTCCCGATCTCGCCGATGATCCGGCGCTGGCCTTCCTGGCCGGCCGCCGGATCGGCGACGTCGTCGCCGCCCAGGCGAGGGCCACGGGCGATACGCTGGTGCAGTTCAACCGCCCGGTGCGCCGCCTGACCATTCCGCGCTACGACGAAGAGGCGCTGGGCGGCCTGTTCATGCATTTCACGCTGGAAACCCTGATCGCCGCCGATCTCCTTGGGGTCGATCCCTTCGACCAGCCGGCGGTCGAGAATGGCAAGCAGCTGACCCGCCAGTATCTAGCCTGATTATTGTCGAGATTTGATCGAAATATGATCAATGAATTTGAGTAAAATAAAAATAGGAAATTCAACATATTCCATGTCTATCGCGGCAGTATAGTAAAATATAATATTTATTATAACAATAAATGTCATTTGGAGAATGGTCGGGTTGTTGGGATGCCTTGTGTTGAACATGACATATCTTAGATCAAAGGGGAATTTTTAATGTTGGACTGCTCTGTAAAGTGTATACTCAACAATTTTGTGATTGTTGTGCACAGCCTTGGTGGCGGAAATTTGCTCCAGATGAAAATTCGAGACCGATATGGCCGGATATTTTGTAGCTATGGTAGCGATGAGCAGCTTGATCCAAGCAATTGTCTCCAAATTCACCCGTGTGGTCGAGCCTTCGATAAACAGAGAGTCTCCTATTATTTTGTGGCGGATACTATTATCGACCCTTATTTTATCTCTATGGTTGAATCGGTTCAGCTTGAGGCAGAAATACAATTTGATCAGGAAGAAGGCGTCGTTCAATTTCGGGTAGAGCGGACGTCGATCGATGAATTCGGCAACCTGACGCAGTCAGTGCAGCGCCGTCTCGCACAGATGCAGCGGACCGGCAAGCTCTTCTCCGCGTTGGTCGCGGGCGGTCTGCGATCTGTGGAGGGGGAATCTGTCTTCATTGAATATGCCTATCAGATGAATCGTGTCCTTTTCGTCAATGGTTGGCTACCGAATTTTGGCTCTCTCGAAGTTTACATGCTTTCGGATGACGGGGCGCATGTTGCGGCGCAAGAGGATATGATCCCCCAGAACCGGATCGCTGTGAGTGAATATTTGGCAGGTCAGGGAAAAGTCCAGCCCTCAACCGATGCACACGGTTTCTGTGCCGTCCTGCCAAAGTCGGATATGGAGGGGCCGCTAATCGTCGGCGTGCTTCGCGGCACTGAGTTCTACGTGCTCTATGCCGCCAAGCCGGAACTGGCGCCATCGGCTGATCGGATTTTCCCAATGGTACTGGGAGCCTGGCAGATGACGTTGGACGCTCCGCTCTCCAAAGGCGTGCGCATGATGATGCCTTTCATCCAAAAGAACCTGCCGCGCAGCGAGTACAGCACGCCATTTCGTTCCCATTTTTCCGCCACGCAACCGGCTACCGTTTCCGTTATCGTGCCGTTCTACAAGGAATGGCGGCTACTATATTCGATCTTAGTGATGGCCCGGCGTAGCCCCGACGATTGGGAGTGGGTGATCGTCTGCGATGACCCGGGTATTGCGCAGTTCATGCGGCGGCTGATCGCAGGAACCCCGCCGGGATCTGCGGGCAAGATTACCTTCGTCGTAATGAAGTACAACATCGGCTACGGTCCGGCGAACAATGTCGGTGTCAAGATGGCCTCATCCGATAATATCCTGCTGATGAACTCTGACGTCTGGATGTCCGAATTCAGTGCGATTCAAGACGGATTGCGGGCGCTGGCCGAAGGAGCTTATGCCTTGCTCGGTTTCACGCTGCTGTTCGAAGATGGCACGGTCCAGCACGACGGTCTCGGATTCCGCCGTTCGCAGGATGTGGATATGATGTATCTCGTGCTGCATCCGGGCAAGGGGCTGCCGCCGGCTCTTCTCGGCGATGAAATCGAGATCGCGCCAGCGGGTGCCGTGACGGGTGCGCTCATGCTGGTTACCCGCCAGGAATTTCTCGAGCACGGTGGCTTTAACGATCGCTATATCGGCGGCGATTTTGAGGATGCTGATCTGTGCCTCACCCTCATTAGAGGCGGCCGCCGGGTGGGCATCGTGCGTAGCCGCCAAATCTTCCATCTGGAACGTCAGTCGATACGCAAGGACGCGGCAAACAACGTCGGCTTCGCCCGAACGCTGGTCAACTGCGACAGGTTCAACCGCCGCTGGGGAAGCCATCTCGATGGCATCCCACAGAACTCGGCTCAGGTCGTAGAATAGGTTCGCACCATGCCACGTGTCATGATCATCTCTCACGGCCATCCGGACCTAAGCCACGGCGGTGCCGAAAGAGCATCCTATGCCATCCATGCTCTCATCCGCGGGGGCGAGATGCCGGGATGGGACAGCGTCTATGCCGCCCGCGCCGACCGTCGGCATATCGGTCACGACGGCGAATTCGGTTCCTTCCGCGGGCGCCCCGACGAGATCCTGGTGGCCCCTCCCGAGGTGGACCATCTGTACCAGTCATCGACGAATATCGCCCGGCTCTATGAGCATCTGGACGACCTCGTCCGCCATTTCGCCCCGAATATCGTCCATATTCATCATTTCATGTTCTGGGGTATCGAACTGTTCGAATATTTCGAGGCCCGGGGCATTCCCACTGTCATCACGCTGCACGAGTTCATGGCGATTTGCCATCGATATGGCCAGATGATGAAAACCAACAACCGATTGTGCTCGACGGCTTCGCCGGGGGAATGCGCCCAGTGTTTTCCGGACATTGCCTCCGGCATGTTCTTCCTGCGGGAACGCATGTTTCTCGATCAGCTCGGCCGCGCAAACGCCATCGTTTCGCCCAGCGAGTTCCTGGCGGAGCGGGTGCGGCGCTGGTCGCGAGGGCGTCTGAGGGTCGAAGTGATTGAAAATCCCCGCGCCCTGATCGACTACGAACCAGTGGAGATCGGCAGCCCGCCGCGCCCGGGAGAGGTGTTGCGTATCGGCTATTTCGGGCAGATCAACCAGTTCAAGGGCACCGAGGTGCTGCTTGACGCCGCGTTAATCCTGCGCAAGCGCGGTGTCAACCTGCATGTCCGCTTATTCGGGGTTAACCTTGATGTCCAGGAAGAAAGCTTTCGCCAACGGATCCAAGCCAAACTCGCCGAACTCGCCGATACGGTGGAGTTCTTTGGTCCTTATCACAACGCCGCTGTTCTGCGCCTGATGACCGGCTGCGACGCCGTGGTCGTCCCCTCGGTGTGGTGGGAGAATTCGCCCATGGTGATCCAGGAGGCCATCAATGCCAATGTGCATCTGATCGGCTCGCGCCATGGCGGCGTCGAAGAAAAACTAAAGCCCTACACACGCTCGATCCTGTTCGAACCCGGCAGTGCTCTCGATCTTGCCGAGAAGATCGCCGAACTCGCCGAGCGGGCGGTACCTGAAGCCGACGCGGCAACAGGTCCCATGCTTGCCCGCAAGACGGCTGCGGAGGCCTGGCGGGCACTATTGACGCTTTACCAAGATCTTGCGGTGAGGGGGCAGGGGGAAAATGTGTTGGATATTCGAGCTTCTACAATAGGATGGAGCGCAAGACTATTGGATGGATTCCATGGCGAGAATGGATGAGAAGATTCAATAAAATAGTATTGTATTATTTAATAGATACTATTGTTAATTTATAGTGTTTGACTATCGATACGCTTAAATATGATGATCCGCCGCGATGCATCACGATGGAAAGCGTTATGATAAGCCTATAGAGCAATTATATTATGAATCCAAATTGGGAATTTATTGTGAAAATCCGGATTTTATATATTTTAATCTGGAATTTTTTTGGTATCGTTATGTAATTGCAGAATTTTTCTGCGTAATGGACGCCTTGTTAGACTTAAGTGTGGAGGTGTGAAATGCATATCTCGAATTTGAAGAGATTGATCGTGGATGTGAGCGAAGGGGGCGGTGGCCAAGTCAAGGTGCCTGTAGATCTGTTCTGGAGGCTTGTCGCAACCGCTCTTCGTAGCAAGGCGGCGTTCGACGAGGATTATTACGTCTTCGCCAATTCGGATATTGAGCAGGCCGTCAAAGCTCGAACCCTCAAGAGCGGGGCGGATCATTATTTCATCACCGGCTATCTTGAGGGGCGTATGCCGAATCGGATTCTGGTCGACGAGAAATTCTATCTGGAACAAAATCCCGACGTCGCTGCTGCGGTGCGTCGCGGCGAAGTAGGTAGTGCTCAGGAGCACTTCGAGTTCGCTGGTTTCAAGGAAGGTCGCCTGCCCTACAAGGATTTTACTCTGTTCTGAGTGCGACTTGTTGTCGATTGGCCCGATGTGAAAGGGGAATCGGTTGCGAGCGGTATTTTTTTTATGGGCAGGGTGATGAAAAGTCGCTCGTATGCAGACTTCATACGGATCAATCGTTTTCGTGTTAGGTTACCATGGCAGATTCGATTGTCGACATAATAGGTAGAGAGTTCAGCGTATCTTTTTATTTAGAAGAGTACGCAGATTTGCAACTTTTTGGCGAAGCTGCGCTGGTGCATTATTGTGACATAGGGTGGATCGAGGGGCGAAATCCTAACCCCTATTTTGACACAGTAAGCTACCTGCACATGCATCGGGATGTGATGCGGGCCGGCATGCATCCCTTCTTTCACTATCTCTATCACGGTAGAGGGGAGGGGCGTGCCGTCGTGCCAAGCGTGACCCCCTCAGCTCGCAGCCAGCTGCTGTTCGGCTATGCGGTTCCCGACTGGGTGGAAGCGCTGCGACCCTCGGTCGATGTCGAATATTATGCCGGCCAGCTGGATCGTGAGTGGGGGGCCGGGTTCGACCCCGTGGCGCATTTCGCTTTTCGCGGCTGGCGGGAGGGGTTCAATCCTACTCCGACGATGGCGATCGCCGATCTGATCGCCCGTTACCGCCATTCGGCGAATCTGCTGGTCAATCCCCTGCTTACGCATCGCGAGGCCGAGGCTGGGCGCTATACGCCGACGGCAAACTGGCAGGTCCCTGCGGCTTCGGCCGCGCACGACGAGGCGGCGACGGCGGATGATGCATCGGTTACTGCGCCGGTGCCCGCTCAAGCCGAGCCGGGGACCATCGCCGACGAATTCGACGCCCAATATTATCTGGCAACCCATGGCGACGTGAAGGCGGCGGGCATCGACCCGCTCGACCATTACTTCTATACCGGCTGGCGCGAGGGGCGGAATCCCAATGCCGAATTCGATTCCGCTTATTACCTGGTGCAGAATCCGGATGTGGCGGCACTTGGGGTCAATCCGCTCTGGCATTATGTGACCGTAGGCCGGGCCGAGGGGCGTGCTCCGCGCGATCCCAATGCGTCGGCGTCGGCCTCTCTCGGTCTCGATGATGCTGCACGGATGGAGACGGTCCGCCCGGAACTCGATACAGAATATTATCTCTCGACCTATCCCGACGTGGCGCAGGCCGGGGTCGATCCGGTCGAGCACTATTATCTCGCCGGCTGGCGCGAGGGACGGAACCCGACGGCGACATTCGACACCAACTATTACCTGCGGGCGAACGAGGATGTCGCCGCAGCGGGGATCAATCCGTTCTGGCACTTCGTCGTTGCCGGGCGAGCCGAAGGGCGTGTCCACTGCAAGCCCGGCGGTTACCGGCGCCGCATCATCGACGCCGCAAAGCCGCCCGAAATCCTCGCCGAGGGCTATGTCCCCGCTGCCGGCAAGAAGTCCCCCCCAGCCGCCGTGATGGATTTCATGCGCGGCGCCCTCGGCGAGGCCAAGGGGATCTGCGTTTCGCTCAGCCATGACTGCTACATCCAGGTGATCGGCGGGACGCAGATTTTCATCGCGGACGAGCAGCGAAATTTCGTCGGCCGGCGTTACGTCTATCTCCACCTCTCGCCGCGGGCGGCTCGTCTCGACATGCAGCCGAACGCAGGCGCCTTCGATGTTCAGGTCGTGGTCAACGGCAGATTCTGCGGCATCGTCTCTTACGCGGGATTGCTGAAGGAACTCGGCACCGGACTGGATATCGAAGGCTTGGACAAACTGCTGGTCATCCACAGCGGTCTTGGATTCGACGTCAGGCGGATCGAGGCGCTGCACCGCGCCCTGCAGCCACGCAGGTCGGTGTTCTGGCTTCACGACTACAGTTCGCTGTGCGAGGGCTTCAACCTGCTGCGCAACGATCTCGAACATTGCGGGGCGCCGCCGCCCGACAGCCAGGTCTGCCGGGTCTGCGTCTACGGCGCCTCGCGCCGCAAGCATCTGGCTGCACTCGGGCGGCTGTTCGAGACCTGCCGATTCGACGTCCTGTCGCCGTCCAAATTCACCCTGGATCTCTGGAAATCGCGAACCGCGCTGCCCTACAAGTCGGCCAGCGTCCACGAGCACTGGCGGCTCGTTCCCCAAACGACGAAACGCCTGCGCGCGGTCGACCGCAAGAAGGCGCCGCCGGCGTGCATCGCTTTCGTCGGCTTTCCATCGGCAGGCAAAGGGTGGCCTCTTTTCGCCGACCTCTATGGGAAGCTGAAGGGCGATCCGCGTTACCTGTTCATGCATTTCTCCGCGCGGGGCGTCCCGACCTTGCCCGGTTGCCGCCATATCGTCGCCGAGGTCACGGCGCTGGACCGCAATGCCATGACGAGGCTGTTGCGCGACAACCGGGTCGATTATCTCGCCATGCTCTCGCCCTGGCCCGAGACATTCTCCTTCGTGGCGCACGAAGGGTTGGCCGCCGGATGCCGCATCCTCTGCCTCGCGGACAGCGGCAATGTCGCCGCCCTCGCCCGCGCCTCCGCACGCGGACGGGTGTTTGCGGACGGACAGGCGCTTGAGGATTATCTCAAGTCCGATCAGGCGTTCGACGACGCCTTGCTGGCGAGGGTCGAGAAGCAGGAATTTGCTGTGGACAATTGCGGGACGACGGCGAGCGTCCGCCTCCTTTTCCGGAGCAGTCGCAAGCCATGAAGAATGTCAAATGCTTCAGCAGCTTTTCGTTCAGCTATCTCACGCGCGCGATGATCTTCGCGCGGACGACGAGGGCGGCTCACCCTGACTGGGAGATCTGGGCCGTCATCGTCGATGTGCCGCCGCCCGATCTCGATCTTAAAAAGGCTCTGGCCGACTTCGACAAGGTGATCTACGCCTCCGAACTCGGGCTCGAGCGTTTCGGCGCCTGGCTGTTCAAGCACGACATCGTCGAGGCCTGTACTGCCGTCAAGGGCAAGATGATGTGCCATCTGCTCGACCTCGGTGCCGAGAAGGTGATCTACCTCGATCCCGACATTGCCGTCTTCCACCCGATCGAAAGCGTGCTCCGGCATCTTGAGGAAAGCTCGATCGTGCTGACGCCGCATCAGATCGAGGCCAATCTGACCGAGAACGCCGTCCGCGATAACGAACTGACCTCGCTACAATACGGCATCTTCAACCTCGGCTTCGCCGCCGTGCGCAACGACGAGACCGGACGGAATTTCGCCGCCTGGTGGGCACGGCAACTCTATTTTGCCTGTTACGACGAGGTCGAGAAGGGTATTTTCACCGACCAGAAATGGTGCGATCTGGTGCCCGCCCTCTTCCCCCGTGTCTGCGTCGAGCGGGACCCCGGCTGCAATGTCGCAAGCTGGAACCTCAGCACGCGCCGGGTGAGCTTCACCCGCAAGGGCGACATCCTGGTCAACGGACAACCCCTTAAATTCTATCATTTTACCAAGATGAACGCAGTCGGCGACATCATGACCGACCGCTATGCAGGCGATACGGTCGAAATCATCGAAGTCTGGAACTGGTACAAACGCACGCTCAAGAAAATTACATTGAGCGGTATTCCCAGCGGCTATTGGCACTACGGCACGTTTGACAACGGGGTGAAGATTCCGAAATGGGTCCGGGTGCTGTTCCGGGAGCGCGGCGATCTCTATCACACGTTCGACAATCCGTTCGCGACCGCCGGGGATTCCTACTACAACTGGCTGTCGAGCGAATACCCGGATTTCCAGACCAAGAAGGGCAAGGGGGGCTTCGAAGCGATTTAAGGGGGGGGGCAGACTGAAGTGTGCGAGACTACGGACCGCTAACTCGATGAGGTCACGCAAAGCAAGCTGTACGACATCAACGCATTGTGAGATATGTAGTGGAGTTTCCACCAATCCACCGTATACAGGCGCGAGGAGGCGGTTTCTTGACTTCGACAAGATTGCCGATATTTGTTTTGGGGGACTCAAGAACCGGAACAATGTCATTCCACAATTATTTTATCTCTAATGGGCTTCGTTCCATTCACTATTTCATGGAACAGTCAGGTCAAGTTGAACCACTCCATCTTCACGAATCGGAAAACAGATATAATTTTCTAAAATTTGTTCGAGAAAATAAATATGATGCATATACTGATTATCCGACGCGGTTTTTCTTCAAATCTCTATTCGATGAATTTCCGGATGCATCATTTATCCTGACTGTTCGCGAAAGTACAGACCGTTGGGAAAAAAGCATGCGTGATTTTCTCTCGAAATTCGGCATGAATGCTGATTACGCAGATCTGCGTGCCGTGTACGAGGCAATCAATGATGAAATTCGTGCACTTTTTACCGGAAATCGTCATTTTTTGGAAATATGCATTGACGACAGCTCAGTTGAAAATTCAATGAAGATTTCCAAATTCCTGGGCCTTGAGAGGAATATCCCCTTAACAAGGGACAATGCATCCGATGAAATAGATTTAGGTGTGCTCTCAAAGAGATATAGATTTTATACAAAACAAACTGATATTTCCCTTACTATTAATTCGATTGAAAAGGCTACGTCTCCCGGAAAGGCGATGATATCTGAAAGTGGTTGGGCGTTTTTAATAAATGATACGAATGATTTCTTGCGCGTTCAATTTGGTACTACTTATTGGAATGAGAGGGAACGGTCAAATGCTGCATCGATAATGAGCGAAAGGGTAAAGCTATTGTCTGATAAGGGAATATTATATTATAAATTTATCGTGCCAGAAAAAAATATTATCTATAGAGAATATCTCCCTCAAGTACTGAGGGATTGGCCCCAGAATGAATCGAGGCCAGCGCAAATGTTACAATCTGATTGTCACTTATCTGTTTCCTATCTAGATAGATATTTGATTGATGCTCGGTCATATGGACAATTGTATTTCCGTGGAGATACGCATACTAACTGGTTAGGCGCATGGTTTGTATACAGATATATTACAGACTCATTGGATAGAAATGGGCTGATGACAGGTCAAGCGCTTAGTCTGCAGGATCTAAATGCATCAATAGCCTCTTACCATGGGGATTTATCCGTTCAGCTTAATCCGAACCTCCGTCGTGAATTTGATGAACGTTGGGCCTTCACGACATCGCGCAACGGCTTTGACCTTACAATTAAACTGGAGATTCCAGATTCCGAAAATAAAGCAAACGAAATTGAGGTTCCCGATATGTACAAGAAATGGTTTACCGGTCGGGAGACTTTTATCTATGAAAGATTTGATAAAATGGGCCTCCGAGCGGTAGTGTTTCGAGATTCAACTTTGGATTTTTGCCATAAATTATTGGCGCAACACTTTTCTCGTTCAGTTTTTATTTGGCATCAAGGGCAAATTTATGAAGAGATTGTTGAAATTGAGAATCCTGATATTATAATACATGTTATGGCAGAGCGTTTTATTGTTAGGTATAATACCTTCCCTGTAATGGCCAGAGTGACTTGAGCGGTGTGGCGCATTTTTTCTATTGACGATCCGAAAACTATGCGCTTCTTCTGAAGAAGCTGATCGAAGCCAAATGCATAGTGGTTTTGAGACGTCAGGGACCGCATCATCCAAATTGAAGATCATTTTCCCCGCAGTTTTAAAATCGTAGTGGTTATATCTAGATGAGAATAAGTATAGTGTTGCGGCAGTCGTGCCATTATCATGCTAATTGTGAGGAGCGGCCAATATGAGTCATTCCGTGGCAATCATCGGCGCAGGATGGTACGGCTGTCATATTGCGGCGACGCTTCTTAATTTTGGTCTTTCTGTCAAGGTATTCGAACGCAACAGGCGCATTTTCCACGAAGCGTCGGGAAACAATCAATTCCGCTTGCACATGGGTTTCCACTATGCCCGGCATCACGGCACCCGCGTTCAGTCTCGTGACGGCTACATGCGCTTCATCGAGCGCTACCCGGCCCTGAGCGGTGAAATCCCCAACAATATCTATGCCGTTCCCATCAGGGATTCCTTGGTCGATTTCGCGACCTACAAACTTATCATGACGGCGACCGGACTGGATTTCCGTGAAATAGAAACGGCACCCATTCCTTTGCAGGGCATTTCGGGCATGCTGCTCACGCCCGAGCGCGTGCTTTACATCGAGCGGGCGCGGGTCTATTTCGCCAAGCGCCTAGGGGCTTCGCTCGTGCTCGGCCACACCGTAGAAAGTATCGAGGAGACGGAGAGCGGCGTTTTCGTTGATGGGGAGCGGTACGATTTCCTCATCGACGCGACCTGGGGCCATCTGAAGTCGCCGCCCATCGACGTCTTTTACGAACCGACCCTGCTGCTCTACTACGAAGGTCCCATCGGCTATCCTGCGATCACGATGGTCGACGGGTCTTTGTGCTCCGTCTATCTGACCGAGGATCCGAGCATATATACACTGTCGAGCGTCACGCATACGCCGCTCGGCAAATTCGCCACGGGCAACGAGGCGCGCGTCTTTTGCCAGAAGGAAGTCTCGCAGGACCTCGTCGACCGCAAACGCCGTCTGATGGAGGCCCAGATCAGTCTCTATCTGCCGGATTTTCGCGATGTGTTTCGTTACGCCGCGCCCCAGGTTTCGATCAAGACCAAGCTGATCGGTGTGCACGACGACCGAAGCTGCTACGTCTACCAGCACGGTCGCTCGTTCAACGTCATGTCGGGCAAGATCGACACGATTTTCGTCGCGACCGAAAAGATATTGAGCGCGCTCGATGCCAGTTTCGCCGGCGATCTCATGCAGGTATCGAGCACGTTGAAAGACGATATGACGTTCATACTGTAATTTGGCCGGAGGCGCCGGGCCCGGTTTCTCCGGGGCGCCGCAGAAGGGGATCGGGTTATGGCGACTGCGTTGATTGGCCATACGGGCTTCGTCGGCTCCGTGCTTTGCCGATCGGAATCGTTCGACCGGCATTACAATTCGTCGAATATCGCGGCGATCGCCGGCCAGAGATTCGACCGGATCGTGTGTGCCGGCGTTTCCGCCGTCAAATGGTGGGCGAACAAGAACCCCGAAGAAGACATGCAGCGTATCCAGATCTTGATGGATCATCTGGCCAATGTGGCGTGCGAGCGCTTCACGTTGATTTCGACCATCGACGTTTACGGCCAACCCGTCGGCATGACCGAGGATGACGATCCGTATTTTCTTGGATTACATGCCTATGGAAAAAACAGGTTGGCCCTGGAGCAGTTCGTGCGAGAGCGCTTCGCGCGACACCACATCGTGCGGTTACCGGGTCTATTCGGACCGGGGCTGAAAAAGAACGTCATCTACGACATGATGAACTGTAACCAGCTTGAGGTCATCAATCCCGATTCGCAGTTCCAATGGTATCCGGTCCGGCGGCTTGGCGCCGATCTGGCGAAAGTGGAAGTCGCCGGCATCGATTTGGTGAATATCGTGACCGAACCCGTTGCAACCCGCGACATACGATCCCGATTCTTTCCCGATCTGGCAATCGGCGGAGCGGCTGGGCCGACCTTGGTCTACGACAATCGCACGATCCATCCCACGGTCCTGGGCGGTCCGGGGCCTTACCACCTCTCGGCCGACGAGGTCATGACCGAGCTGGCCGCCTATCTGGAGGAGGCGCGGCCGTGATGGGGCCTCGCCTGGCGGTTTCGAACCTGGCCTGGCCGCCGGCGCTCGAAAGCTCCGCGTCCGCCCGTCTGACGGCTCTGGGAGTCGCCGGGGTCGAGGTCGCGCCGACACGTATCGCAAATTGGGAAGGCCTGACTCCGGAGGTATTGAAGGCCTATCGGTCGCGTCTCGCCGATGTCGGCCTCAAGGTCAGTTCGTTGCAGGCGCTGCTTTTCGGTGTGGAAGGTGCGCAACTGCTGGGCGACAATGGCGCCTTTGGTGTGTTCCGAAGTCATCTGGAGCGGGTGGCCCATGTCGGCAACCTGTTGGGCGCAAGGGTGGCAGTGTTCGGCGCGCCGCGCAGTCGGCTGCTGCTTGGGCACTCGTCGGCGGATGCCATGTCGATTGCCGCCGATCGCCTGCGACTGCTGGCCCCTCTGCTTCAGGAGGCGGAGCTGGTTCTGGGCATTGAGCCCGTCCCCGGCCACTACGGCGGCGAATTTCTGACGCATGCGGATCAGGTAGCCGAATTGGTTCGGCGTGTGGACGATCCCGCCATTCGTCTTCACCTCGATACGGGATGCGTCTTGCTCGGCGGAGAGGCCATTGGGGAGAAGATTGTCGCCCACCATCCGATCCTGGCCCATTTCCATGCCGCCGAGACGGATCTTGCGGGTTTCGATGTCACGAAGTCGGATCATGTCGGCGCCTCGGAGGCCTTGGCGGCGGTGAATTACGACCACTGGATCTCGATCGAAATGAAGCCTCAAGCGCCCGATCCGCTGATCGGTGTCGAGCGGGCCGTGCGTTACGTGCAACAGGTATATTTTGGACGAGCGAATTCTGACGCCGATGTTCCAGTATAATAGTCGAGTCTCACGTGCCGTCCTGTTGGGGCTGGTTTCCAAAAACAGTCAATTTGATCAAGTGTTGACCATGCAATATGCCGATGATAATGAATTGGCAAAAATCTGAAAGGTGGGAATGTGTCCGACGATGATATTATTCCGTCCTACATTGAACGTGTTAAACAAATGAAATTCCTGCCTGAGGGGGATAAATCTCTGCTGTTGGATTTTTTACCGAAAGGCTATGGGCATGCTCAAGCTGTTTTATCGAAGCTCAGTATTTTTCGGGAATTTGATTCCATAGAGCACTTTGATGGATATGGCTATCACGATTTTTCCGGGGTTTCATTATATTATGCCGGAAACAATTTTAGAACAAATGCTGCACTTTTTTTCGATGAAGATCGAAAGATCGTTTTCAATAGCCGACACTATACTAGTCATTTAAATGGATTTGTTCAATCAATTGACGCAGCGTTGGGTTTTATCGCCGAATTATCCATTAATAACGCATCCGAAATTGGCGAGAATTATCTGTCAATTGAGAAATGGTTCACCTCATATGGCCATTTCCAGGATGAAGCCTATTCACTTGGGGATTTTATTGAGCGCTTCCCCTTTGATGTGCCGCATACGGTACTGTTGGACTATCCGTATCTGGAAGGCGAAGGTTCTCGCATTGCCGATAATTATAGATCCATTGACTGGCTGATTTTCAATGGAAAATCTATCAATGCCTATGTCTATGGACAGAGAGTTCTGAAGCTTCGAAACTTGAAGCTCATCGTCAATGGTTTTGACTCGACGCCCTTTCATAGCTTCCCTCCGGCGGTGCGTGAAAGGATAATGTCGCAAGTTGCGCGAAATAAAATTCTCATTACCCGGTCTAATTCCCTACTTAGGGATATCGCCAACAAGATCGAAGTCGAGGCTGCTTTTGCGGCAGCAGGATACGTTATTGTCAATCCGGAAATTTTGACCTTTAGGGAATTCTTAATGACCATAAAAGATGCCGATCAGGTGGTAATGTATTTCGGATCGGCGATGACAAATATGGTTTATTTCAAGCCCGGTGCTAAAGTATATATCCTTAAGGCAGACTCCTATCTTGAAGAGAATATTAGGCTTTGGCGTAAAGTTATCGAGAATTACAATCTTGATATTAAGGAAATAGAAGCGGTATATAATAAAATACCTCTTGAGGATTTGTCGTCAATTTTGATGTGATTTGATAATCAGAGCCTGACCCAAAAGTATGTTGCGCCCGGCAAGGTTGTGTAATTCACCGAATCCGTCGGCTTGGCGGAGATGATTTGTGGCGTGGACGGATGAGCATCGGGCGACCTATCGGCGCGAAGGCGGCCGGTTTCCAAGCGATTTGACGGACGCGGAATGGGATCGCCTGTCGCCCCTGATCCCGGCGGCGAAACCAGGCGGCAGGCCCCGCAAGACCGACATGCGCGCGGCGATGAACGCCATTTTCTATCTGCTGCGGACCAGTTGTCCTTGCACTATCTGCCGCGGAAGGATTTCCCGCCGCGTTCGACGGTCTACAACATCTTCCGCAAGTTCCAGCGCGAGGGCGTGTGGGACGCGATCTGGGCCGAGTTGCACATGGCCTTGCGCGAGCGTCTCGCCGGACGCCTTTCTGAACCGCGCCGGGTTTGTCGGAGGCGGATTGATTTGAGTCACGCCGCCTGCGCCGTGTCTCGCTGTGCATAGTATCGCCGTTCCGCCTCGGCCGGCGGGATATATCCGATCGGCTCGAGAAGGCGGCGATTGTTGAACCAATCCACCCCTTCGAGGGTCGCGAACTCGACGGCCTCGAAGGAGCGCCACGGCCTGCGTCGATGGATCACCTCGGCCTTGTAGAGGCCGTTGATCGTTTCAGCGAGGGCATTGTCGTAAGAATCCCCCACGCTGCCGACGGAGGGCATCACGCCGGCCTCGGCCAGGCGCTCGGTGTAACGGATCGAGACATATTGGGCCCGCGATCGCTGTGGTGGACGAGCCCGTCAGCCGGACCGGGGCGGCGGGCGTGCAGGGCCTGTTCCAGGGCATCGAGAACGAAGCCCGCATGGGCCGTCCGGCTGACCCGCCAGCCGACGATACGCCGGGCGAAGGCATCGATCACGAAGGCCACATAGACGAAGCCGCTCCAGGTGGCGACACAGGTGAAATCCGAGAGCCAGAGCGCATTCGGCCTCGGCGCCGCGAACTGCCGGTTCACCAGATCCCGGGGGCAGCCATTGCCCCGGCTGCTCACTGTGGTCTTCACCGGCTTGCCGCGGATGGCGCCCCGGAGCCCCATCTCCTTCATCAGGCGGGCGACCGTGCAGCGCGCGACACTCTCTCCCTCCCGCGACAACGGGCGCCAGATCTTGCGCACGCCATAGACCGAGAAGTTCGCCTCGAACACCCGGCGGATTGCCAGGCGCAAGCCGGCATCCCGGCGGCTCCGGGTGACCTGACCCCCATGGTTCATCCAACTGGAAGCAGAGACCTGTGGTCAGAATTACGCATGGTGGCGATTGAAGCAAGGGGAGGGGCATGCCCCTCCCCTTGCTTGCGCAGGCCGGCGGCGTAGGCC
>NZ_JBAQRT010000206.1:0-3708 GCF_049306435.1 Zavarzinia sp. | reverse complement strand
TTATTGGGCGTAAAGGGTCCGCAGGGGGCCGGCTAAGTCTGATGTGAAATACCAAGGCTCAACCTTGGAACTGCATTGGAAACTGGTTGGCTAGAGCATCGGAGAGGAGATTGGAATTCCTGGTGTAGCGGTGGAATGCGTAGATATCAGGAGGAACACCAAAGGCGAAGGCAGATCTCTGGACGATTGCTGACCCTCAGGGACGAAAGTATGGGGATCAAACAGGATTAGATACCCTGGTAGTCCATACTGTAAACGTTGTGAACTTGACGTGGGAGGATTTAACCCCTTCCGTGTCGTAGCTAACGCGATAAGTTCACCGCCTGGGGACTACGGCCGCAAGGCTAAAACTCAAAGAAATTGACGGGGGCCCGCACAAGCGGTGGAGCATGTGGCTCAATTCGATGCAACGCGAAGAACCTTACCTGGATTTGACATATACTTGACAGCTGTGGAAACACAGTCTTTCGCAAGAACAGGTATACAGGTGCTGCATGGCTGTCGTCAGCTCGTGTCGTGAGATGTTCGGTTAAGTCCGGCAACGAGCGCAACCCATGTCGTTAGTTACTAACAGGTAATGCTGAGGACTCTAGCGAGACTGCCCGTTACTAAGCGGGAGGAAGGAGTGGATGACGTCAAGTCCGTATGGCCTTTATATCCAGGGCTGCACACGTGCTACAATGGTCGGTATAATGGGATGCGAAATCGCGAGGTGGAGCAAATCCTCAAAACCGGCCCCAGTTCAGATTGTAGTCTGCAACTCGACTACATGAAGTTGGAATCGCTAGTAAAGGCGTATCAGCTACGACGCCTTGAATACGTTCCCGGGCCTTGTACACACCGCCCGTCACATCATGGAAGCTAATTGCACCCGAAGTCGCTGACTCAACTTGCAAAAGAGAGAGGCGCCGAAGGTGTGGTTAGTGACTGGGATGAAGTCGTAACAAGGTAACCGTAGGGGAACCTGCGGTTGGATCACCTCCTTTCTAAGGAGTAATTCCAGACCTTAATAAGTTTGGAATACGGTTAAACTCCAGAGTAACATCTGGATGTGAGAATGGAAACATTTTCAACACGGACACATCGTACTATTCAGTTTTTTAAAGAGCAAAGTTCTTTGATTTTTTTAAGGGGCTATAGCTCAATTGGCTAGAGCGCTAGCTTTGCAAGCTAGATGTTAAGGGTTCAAGTCCCTTTAGCTCCACCAGTTGACTAAAGTCGCTGGTGGATCAATCGAGATAGCAAGACATTTGGGATTTTTGACCAGGACCGGCCCTCGGAGTCCCGCAGGGCGGGACAAACCTAGGGCGCATAGCTCAGTTGGTTAGAGCGCGTCTCTGATAAGGACGAGGTCATTGGTTCAACTCCAATTGCGCCCACCATTCATATGCTCGGAAGAGGATTGATATGGTGGAGGAACTTTGAAGAAGATTTTGATTTTTCAGGCGGAAACGTCTTGAAATATTCGGTGGTACGGAAAAGTCCGTTATCCGATGTTCATTGAAAACTAAATAAGAAGAATAGGGTAAATGAGTTCTAATAAGACTTATTTATGCAACTTTTGTTGAGATTAAAATTATTTTGGTGATTAAGCTACTAAGGGCACAAGATGGATGCCTTGGCACTGATTGGCGATGAAGGACGTGGTAAGCTGCGATAAGCTTCGGTGAGCTGCAAACAAGCGTTTAACCGGAGATTTCCGAATGGAGCAATCCGTTCCGAGTAATGTCGGATCATTACAGTCTGAATTCATAGGGCTGTAAGGCAATACCCAGGGAAGTGAAACATCTCAGTACCTGGAGGAAAATAAATCGTGAGAGATTCTGTTAGTAGTGGCGAGCGAAAACGGAAGAGCCTAAACCGTGGTGTTTACACTGCGGGGTTGCGGGACCTTAACATGGTACGTGCGGAAGTTAGAAGAATGATCTGGAAAGATCAGCCAGAGAGGGTGAAAGCCCCGTATTTGAAAACTGAAGCCGGCCTATAGGTATCCCAAGTAAGGCGGAGCACGTGAAACTCCGTCTGAATCAGGGGGGACCACCTCCCAAGGCTAAATACATATCAGTGACCGATAGTGAACTAGTACCGCGAGGGAAAGGTGAAAAAGTACCCCGGAAGGGGAGTTAAAAGTACCTGAAATCTTGTGTCTACAAAGTGTGGGAGTCCTCCTTGTGGGGACGACCGCGTGCCTTTTGCATAATGAGCCTGCGAGTTACTTCTATACAGCAAGGTTAAGCCATGTGCGTAGCCGAAGCGAAAGCGAGTATGATAAATGCGTCTAGTTGTATGGAGTATACCCGAAACCGAGTGATCTATCCATGGCCAGGCGGAACCTCCGGTAACACGGAGTGGATGGCCGAACCTATTGATGTTGAAAAATCACGGGATGAGTTGTGGATAGGAGCGAAAGACCAATCAAACTCGGTAATAGCTGGTTCTCTTCGAAATAGCTTGAGGGTTAGCCTCGTACAATATTTTCCAGGGGTAGAGCACTGACTGTCAGAGGGTCCTTACCGGGATACCAAAGACTATCAAACTCCGAATACTGGAAAACTTACTACGGGAGTCAGGCCGTGTGGGATAAGCTGCACGGCCAAGAGGGGAAAAGCCCAGACCATCAGCTAAGGTCCCCAATTTAGACTAAGTGGAGTCGTAAAGGATGTGGAGTTGCTATGACAGCCAGGATGTTGGCTTAGAGGCAGCCATCATTTAAAGAACGCGTAATAGCGCACTGGTCGAGTGATTCCGCGCCGAAGATTATCGGGACTAAGTCTAAAACCGAAGCTGTGGATTTTATCCGCAAGGATAGAGTGGTAGAAGAGCGTTGTATGCGGCTTGAAGCCATCCTGAAAAGGTTGGTGGACTGCATACAAGTGACCATGCAGGCATGAGTAGCGAAAAACCAGACGAGAATTCTGGTCACCGAAAACCTAAGGTTTCCTGGGGAAGGTTCGTCCGCCCAGGGTTAGTCGGGCCTAAGGCGAGGCCGAAAGGCGTAGCCGATGGACAACAGGTTAATATTCCTGTACCATCTTACTGGAGTGATGAAGGGGTGCAGTATGCTAGATCAGCTGTCTATATGACAGTCTAAGGCCGTAGGACGGCTGGCAGGAAAATCCGCCAGCCATTAAGTCTGAGAGCTGGGGACATGGAGTCTTCGGACAAAGTGGATTGATCGATGCTATGCTGACTAGAAAAGCTTCTAAACGTTAAAGGTAAGGTGTCCGTACCGCAAACCGACACAGGTAGGTAAGGCGAGAAGCCTAAGGTGCGCGAGAGTAACCACGTTAAGGAACTCGGCAAATTAGCCCCGTAACTTAGGGAGAAGGGGTGCCCTTGACCGTCAGAGGACTTGCTCCTCGAAGCGGACTAGGGTTACAACAAAGAGGCCCAGGCGACTGTTTAACAAAAACACAGCACTATGCAAACTCCGAAGAGGAAGTATATGGTGTGACACGTGACCAATGCCGAAAGGTCAAGCTGAGGGGTTAGCAGCAATGCGAAGCTCTGAAGCGAAGCCCCGGTGAATGTCGGCCGTAACTATAACGGTCCTAAGGTAGCGAAATTCCTTGTCGGGTAAATTCCGACCTGCACGAATCGTGTAACGATCTGGGCACTGTCTCAACGTGGATCTCGGCGAAGTTGTAATTCCGGTGAAAATGCCGGATACCCGCAGTAGGACGGAAAGACCCCGTGAACCTTTACTGT
>NZ_JBAQRT010000205.1:0-4493 GCF_049306435.1 Zavarzinia sp. | reverse complement strand
CCGCCGCCCCGGCCCCGGCGGCGGCGCCCGGCGGCACCACGGTCGCCGTGCCCAATCGCGACGGCACGGTGCGCGTCCAATATGTGCCCGAGATGGTGCGCAAGCAGATCCGCGACGAAGTGCGCACCGAAGTGATGGCTCAGGCCAAGCGCGAAGGCTGGGCGACGCCCAACGCCATCCCCGACTGGACCCAGCGCATCAAGATCACCGGCGACATCCGCCTGCGCTACGAGGGCGATTACCTCGGCGACAGCAACGCCAACACCGGCGAATTCCCCAATTTCAACGCGATCAACACCGGCAGCCCCTACGACGTTTCGACCGGGAACGCCAATCTGCCGCCGCAGCTCAATGTCGATCAGGACCGCGAGCGGGCGCGGCTGCGCGCGCGGCTCGGCGTCGCGGCGGATCTGGGCGACGGCTTCTCGACCGGGCTTCGGGTCGCGACTGGCGACGGCTCCTCCCCCGTCAGCACCAACCAGAGCCTGGGCGGCAGCGGCGGCAATTTCAGCAAATACGCGATCTGGCTCGACCGGGCCTATATCCGTTACAAGGGCGATGTCGCCGATGGTCTCGGCCTCGTCGTCGATGGCGGGCGCTTCGACAATCCCTTCTTCGCGACCGATCTGATCTGGGACGACGATATCGGCTTCGACGGTCTCGCGCTGGCCGGCGCCTACGATCTGGGCGGCAGCGTGAAGCCCTTCGGCGTGCTCGGCGCCTTCCCGGTCTATAATACCGACTTCAACTTCGCCAGCACCGACGCGGCCAAGATGCAGAGCCACGACAAATGGCTTCTGGGCGGTCAGGCCGGCGTCGAATGGAAGATCGCCGATGATTACAGGCTGAAGGCCGGCCTCGCCTATTATCACTTCGACAACATCAAGGGCGAATTGTCGAGCCCCTGCACGGTGCTGAGCGCGTCGGACGCCTGCGACAGCGACCTGACCCGGCCCAGCTTCGCGCAGAAGGGCAATACCTACATGGCCCTGCGCGCGATCACCCCGACGTCGGCCAACGGCAATGGCACCACCGACCAGTATCAGTATTTCGGCCTGGTCACCGGCTTCCGCGAACTCGCCCTGACCGCGCGGCTCGATCTGTCCCAGTTCAAGACGCTGCCCATCGCCATCGATGGCGAATATGTGAAGAACCTGGCCTTCGACGAAAGCCGGGCGCGCGCCAACGCCGTGAACAATCGCGGCAATGTCACCACCGCCGAACCCCTTGGCGAGTTCGAGGGCGGCGACACCGCCTATATGGCGCGGCTGATCCTCGGCACCGAGCAGGTGCGCAAGCGCTGGGATTGGAACCTGCGCTTCGCCTATAAATATCTGGAATCGGACTCGGTGGTCGACGGCTTCACCGACAGCGATTTCGGCCTTGGCGGCACCAACCTCGAAGGTTTCGTCTTCGGTGGTGCCTTTGGCGTCGCCGACAATGTCGCCCTCAGCCTCCGCTGGCAGAGTGCGGACAATATCGCCGGGCCGACCTATTCCGCCGATGTGCTGCAGGCCGACGTGAGCGCGAGGTTCTGACCATGTGGCGTCCCTCCCTTCTCGCCCTCGCGATCCTGACGGCCACCGGCGGCCTCGCGCTCGCCGATCAGGATACGGAAACGCGGCTGCGCGATGCGCTGCGGAGCGCGACCAGCCAGCTCCGCGCGCTCGAGGATGAACGCACGGCGTTGCAGGCGCGGATCGCCGTCGCCGAGAAGGAGCGGGATGCCCTGAAGGCGCAGGTGGCCGCCACCCGCGATCAGCTGGCCAGCGCCCGCAAGGACACAGCGGCCGAGGCCGGCAAGGTGGCCGAACTCGAGACCCGGGCCAGCGAACAGGCCACGGCGCTCGACAGGGTGCAGGGCGTGCTCGGCCAGTGCCGCACAGCCAATGACAAGGCGGTCGCGATCGGCAAGTCGCTGGAAGAGGAGGGCCGCCGCCTGTCGGCCGAGCTGGACGGACAGCGGGGCCGAGCCGAATCCTGCGAGGCGAAGAATATCGAATTATACCGCGTCGGCAGCGAGATCCTCGATGCCTATGCCGGTGTCGGCCTTGGCGATGTGGTCGCGACGCGGGAGCCGTTCCTCGGGCTGAAGCGGGTGGAACTGGAAAACCTGGTGCAGGATTACCGGGACAAGCTGGCCGATGGCAAGGTGAAGCCGTGAGTGGTCTGCGCCGCGTTCTCCTCGCCTTCTCGCTCGGCCTCGCGGTCGCGGGACCCGCGACGGCCGATGAAGTGATCGCCCGGGTCGGCACCGTCGACGTCACGGCGACGGAAGTCCGCGCCCTGCTCGATGGCCTGAGCGCTCAGCAGCGCGAGGCCCTGTCGAAGGACCCGGCCGCGCTCGGTCGCATGTTGCGGCAATTGCTCGCCGGGCGCCTGCTCCTCGCCGAGGCCGAGGCGCGGAAATGGGACCAGCGGCCCGAGGTCGCCGCCGCGATCGAGCGCGCCCGCCAGTCGGTGATCGCCGAAAGTTACCTGAAGACCAAGGCGGTGGCGCCGGCGGATTATCCGTCCGATGCCGACATCGCTTCGGCCTATGACGCCAATCGCACCAGTTTCCTGGTGCCGCGCCAATATCGCCTCGCCCAGATTTTCATCGCCCTGCCCCAGGGGGCCGACAAGGCGGCGGAGGCCGCGGCGCAGAAGAAACTGGCGGCGGTACAGGCCGCGCTGAAACCGAAGAACGCCGATTTCCTTGGCCTGGCCCGGCAATTCTCGGACGAGGAGGGGGCGGGTGCCGATCCCGCCCTCGCCAGCGAGGCGACGATCCGCCCCGAAATCCGCGAGCGCATCGCCGGCCTCGCCGAAGGCGGCGTGACCGAGGCCATTCGCCTCGACGATGGCTGGCATGTGGTGAAACTGATCGAGACCCGGGCCGCCTACACCCGCCCGCTGGAGGAAGTCCGGCCCCAGCTGGTCGAGGCCCTGCGGCGGGAGCGCGGCCAGATGGAGGCGCAGGCCTATATGGCCGGCCTCCTGCAGGCCAATCCGGCCGCGATCAACGAGATCGCCCTGTCCCGTCTGCTGGCGGACGGGGGGAAGTAACCGCTCAAGACCGCCCCGCCAGCAACGCCCGCGCCACCTTGGAGCGGCTGGGCCGGCCGAGGTGGCCGGCGATGAATTCCCCGGCCGCCACCAGCCGATCGAGGTCGACGCCGCAATCGAGCCCGAGGCCGTTCAGCAGATAGACGACATCCTCGGTTGCGACATTGCCGCTCGCCCCCTTGGCATAGGGGCAGCCGCCCAGCCCGCCGACCGAGGCATCGAAAGTGGCGAGCCCCAGCTGCAGCGAGGCATGGATATTGGCGATGGCCATGCCATAGGTGTCGTGATAGTGGCCGGCGAGGCGGGACAGCGGCACATATTTGCCCACCGCCTCGATCATCCGGGCGATGCTGGCCGGCGTGCCGACGCCGATCGTATCGCCGAGCGAAATTTCCCGGCAGCCCATGACCATCAATTCCGCCGCGACCTGCGCCACCTGTTCGGGCTCGATGGGCCCTTCGTAAGGGCAGCCGACGACGCAGGAGACATAGCCGCGCACCGAAACCCCGGCCGTCGCCGCCGCATCCATCACCGGGCGGAAGCGCTCCAGGCTTTCGTCGATGGAACAATTGATGTTGCGTTGCGAGAAGCTCTCGGATGCCGCGGCGAAGACGGCGACTTCGGTCGCGCCCGCCTCGAGGGCGGCCTCGAAGCCTTTCAGATTGGGTGTCAGCACCGGATAGGTCACGCCCGGCCGTCGCGTGATGCCGGCCAGCACCGCCGCATTGTCGGCCATCTGCGGCACCCATTTCGGCGAGACGAAGGCCGTCGCCTCGATCATGGTCAGGCCCGCCTCGGCGAGTTTCTCGATGAGGCCGATCTTCACCGCGGTCGGCACCACGCCGGGCTCGTTCTGCAAGCCGTCGCGGGGGCCGACCTCGACCAGGGTAACCTTTTCCGGCAGCTTCATCCCGTCTTCAGCCTTCCGCCTCGAAATGGACGAGGGCCGCGCCCTCGGTCACCTGATCGCCGACCGCGAAACAATAATCCCGCAGCGTGCCGGCGGCCGGCGCATTGATCGTATGTTCCATCTTCATCGCTTCCAGCACCAGCAGGGGCGTGCCTTTTTCCAGCTTTGACCCCACTTCGGCCAGCAGGGCGACGATCTTGCCCGGCATGGGCGCGACCAGGCCGCCGGCCTCGCCTTCGTCCTCGAAATCCTGATGCAGCGGATCGTGATGCGTCAGGATGTGATGGGCGCCATCGAGGAAGACATGGCGCGCCTCGCGAAGGGCCGCGACGCTGGCCCGCAGGCGCCGGCCGTCGAGGTCCAGCGTCAGGCCACCACTCGCGTCCAGGCTGGCGCCGGCAAGGCAGCTGTGGCCATCGACGGTCAGGCGCCAGCCCTGACCCTCGGCCAGGATGGTGACGAGATGCAGGGTCTCGCCGTCGAGATAGTGCAGCCGGCGCGCGACGGGCAGGGTGGCGCGCCAGTTGTCGGCCTG
>NZ_JBAQRT010000204.1:0-43018 GCF_049306435.1 Zavarzinia sp. | reverse complement strand
GGCCTCGACCGCGCTCGCCACCTCGCGGGCGGCGTCGAGAAAGCCGCGCCCCCGCGCGGTCAGTTCGATGCTGCGGGTGGTGCGCTCGAACAGGGCGAAGCCCAGCTGCTCCTCGAGCTGGCGGATGCGGCGGGACAGCCAGGGTTGCGCGATGCCGAGGCGGCGGGCGGCCCGGGTGAAGGACATGTCCTCGGCGACGGCGACGAAATGCAGCACGGCCTTGATGTCGAAATGCACCGTCTCTCCCCATCGCGTTTTTCAGGATGATATAGACGGTTTTCGTCTGAAACGACCGAATTCCGTATTGGACGGCCAAGGCCCCGCGCGGCTTCATGGGCAAAAACAAGCGGAGGAGAGACCCATGACGACCCCGGCCCCCCGGATGCTGGAAGGGATTCGCATCGTCGACCTGACCTCGATCGTCTTCGGCCCCTATTGCACCCAGACCCTCGCCGACATGGGCGCCGATGTGATCAAGGTGGAGCCGCCCACGGGCGACCTGTTCCGCATCGCCGGCCGCCCGCCGAAGACGCCGCTGATGGGCGCCTGTCACATGACCCTGAACCGGGGCAAGCGCTCGATCGCCCTCGATCTGAAGGACGAGGCCGATGCCGCCACCATGCGGGCGCTGATCGCGGGCGCCGATGTCTTCATCCACAATGTCCGGGGCAAGGCGATCGAGCGGCTGGGCTTTGGCTATGCCGTGATGAAGGCGCTGAAGCCCGATCTCGTCTATGTCCATTGCGTCGGTTTCGGCTCGGACGGTCCCTATGCCGATCTCCAGGCCTATGACGACGTGATCCAGGCGGCGACCGGCACGGCGACCCTGCTGCCCCGGGTCGACGGCAATCCGGCGCCGCGCTATCTGCCGTCGCTGATCGCCGACAAGGTGGCGGGGCTGCACGGTGTCTATGCCGTTCTCGCCGCCATCATCCACCGGCTGCGCACCGGCGAGGGCCAGCAGGTCGAGGTGCCGATGTTCGAAGCCTTCACCCAGTTCATGCTGGAGGAACACCTGTTCGGCGCCGTGTTCGAGCCGCCGACCGGCCCCGTCGGCTATCCCCGGCAGATCGATCCGGACCGCCAGCCCTTCCCGACCAGCGATGGCCATCTCTCCATCGTGCCCTATACCGACGAGACCACCTGTGTCGTGCTCCGCCTCGTCGGCCGGGATGATTTGCTGACGCGGGAGCCGCTGGATACCCCGATGGGCCGGGCGCTGAACCCGGCCCTCGTCTATGGCGCGATCCGCGAGGCGACCCCGGCGAAGACCAACGCCGAATGGCTGGCGATCTTCCACGGCGCCGGCATTCCGGCCATGCCGGTGCGCGATCTGGCCGACATCAAGGACGATCCGCACCTGAAGGCGACCGGCTTCTTCAGGACGCGCGAACACTCTTCGGAAGGGAGCTATGTCGAGATGAGGCCGCCGGTCCGCTTCGCGGCCGCGAGCGGGCGCGACATTCGCCCGGCCCCCCGCCTTGGCGAGCATGGCGACGAAATCCGGGCCGAAATCGCCGCCCCCGCTGCGGGTGGTTGAGCAAGCCCGCATGGGCGCGCTACAACATCCGGACGACCGAGCCGGAAACCGGCCATCAGGGGAGAGAGACGTGAAATTGTATCATTGCGCCGGGGCGCGTTCCTTCCGGCCGCTGTGGGCGCTCGAGGAAATGGGGCTCGACTTCGATTTCGAACTGATGGATTTCCCGCCGCGCTTTTCCCGCCCGGGCTATCTCGACATCAATCCGCTGGGCACGGTGCCGGCCTTCACCGATGGCCCGCTGCTGATGACGGAATCGAGCGCGATCTGTCATTACCTCGGCACGAAATACGGCCCGACCGATCTCGTCGTCGGCGTGGACGAGCCCGATTACGGCCGCTATCTCAATTTCCTGCATATGTCGGACGCGACGCTGACTTTCCCGCAGACCATCGTGCTGCGCTACACAGCGCTGGAGCCGGAAGAACGCCGCCTGCCCCAGGCGGCGGCGGATTACGCCCAGTGGTTCGCCTCCCGCCTGCGCGGCGCGCTGAAACTGATGGGCCCCGAATTCGCCTGCGCCGGGCGCTTCACCATGGCCGATATCGCCATCGGCTATGCCATCAAGCTGGCCGGCCTGATCGGCCTCGACCAGGCCCTGACGCCGGAAGCAAAGGCCTATTACGCCCGCGTCACCGCCCGTCCGGCCTTCGCGCGGGCCGAAGCGCGGGAGGGCGGGCGGGCCATCGGCACCTGAGCGGGGCATGGACGACATGTCGCGGGGTCGCAACTTTTAATCATCTATCGTCGTTGGACATGACCTGTGGGTAGTCCTATGGTCGCATTGCCTTTCCATCACTGGAGGTCGGCACATGACGTCCTTTCCCGCAGCTGTCGATCTGGCCGATGTCGATGGCGATCAGGTTGTCCGGCTCGAATCGAGTGGTGTTGACTGGTATCCCGACCTTATCGGCGTGCTGGACGTAAACGGCGACGGCCTCAGCGATATCGTCATTGGGGGAACGGCAGGGACGACAGTCCGTCTGGGACAGTGGGGGCCACTACAGCCTGTCGAAGTGGTGGACAATAGTTACCCTGGCAGTAATATCGATTGGCTGCCCAGTAATGGTTACGTCTCGGAAATCCGACCGGTAGGACTCGGCGACATCAATGGTGACGGGTTCGGGGATTTCGACAGCCATACGGCCTTCTATACCCTTACCTATTACTACTACGAGATGGATTCGTGGTGGCAGCAGGAAGATTTCAATGCCGTCGACATCTTTTATGGCGGCAGTGACGGGGCCACCAGCGGGGAGCTGATCCAGAGTCACAACTGGAACGGGCTGTACCTCGAGGCTGTCGGCGACGTCAACGGGGATGGTTTCGACGATGTCTGGGTCAATAACCACTCTGCCGGGTCGCACGGCGGTTTCAGCCACGTCGTATTCGGTAGCCCAACGGGCATTCCGGCCAATGCCAATTCGCCGGCCGCGCCCGGCCTCAGCTTCACCGGGGGAACGGCGTCGGTGGCCGGCGCGCTCGGCGACGTCAATGGCGACGGCATGGCCGATCTGCTGGTTTCGGCCAGCAGCGGCGACAATACCGGTCTCGCCGTCGTGTTCGGCCGCTCCGATCTCGCGACCCAGGCCTTCGATATCAGTACGCTCGACGGCACGAACGGCTTCTGGCTGCCGGGGGCGGGAAGTGCCGCGAAGGTCGGCGATGTCAACGGCGACGGTCTGGACGATATTCTGATCACCCTGTCGGGGCGCGCCGCCAGCGATCCCTTCTACATCGTCTATGGCCGGGCCGACGCGCCCGCCAGTGTCGATGCGTCGTCGGTTGACGGTGTCGATGGCTTCCGCGTGCTGGGTGCCACGAAAGTGAGTGCAATCGGCGACATCAACGGCGACGGACGCGACGACCTGTTCACCACCGCTACTTGGTTCCAAAGTTATGTGGTCTTCATGCCGGCCGACGTCGGTGCCGACGGTCTCGACGCCAGCAGCGTCGATGGCGACAACGGCTTCCAGGTTAGTGGTTACGGTGCTTGGTCCGTTTGCGCGGCGGGTGACATCAACGGCGACGGCTTCGACGACATCGCGGCTGGCGTGGACGGCGGCGATGGAGCGGTTGGCCTCATCCTCGGCCATGCCGGTTCCGCGGTGGACCGGGTCGGGACCTCTGCGCGGGAACACATCACCGGCAGCCTGGAGAGCGATGTCCTGAACGGCGCCGGCGGCAACGATCTTCTGCGCGGGCTGGACGGGGACGATCTGCTGATCGGCGGATCGGGCGGCGACATCCTGTCGGGCGGCGAGGGCATCGACACGGCCAGCTTCGCGACAGGCTCCCATGGCGTGGTGGTCGATCTGGTGGCGGGCACCGCGTCGGGCCGGGGCCTCGGCAATGATACGCTGATCAGCATCGAGAGTGTCATCGGCTCCCTGGGCGACGACGATATCGCCGGCACCGACGGCGACAACCGCATCGACGGCAACCTTGGCGCCGACCGCATGGCGGGGCGCCTCGGCGATGACGTCTATGTCATCGACAATGTCGGCGACCAGGTGCTCGAAGGCCGCAACCAGGGTCACGACGCGGTTGAAACCAGCTTGGCGGACTATGTCCTGGCACCGCATGTCGAGGATCTGACCTTCGTCGGCAGTGGCGATTTCCGGGGGACCGGCAACACGCTGGCCAATGTCATCGTCGGCGGCGCCGGCAATGACGTCCTGAACGGCAGCCTCGGCGGGGATACAATGCGCGGCGGCGCGGGCGACGATCTCTATATCGTCGATCAGGGGGGCGATATCGTCGAGGAGAGCGCGGACAGCGGCTTCGACACCGTCCACACGGAGTGGAGCTACACGCTGACCGACCATGTCGAGGCGCTCGTGCTGCGCGGCACGGCGGGCGCGTCGGGGACCGGCAACGACCTCGCCAACGCCCTGACCGGCAATGACGCGGCCAATGTCCTGAGCGGCCTTGGCGGCGACGATACGCTGTCGGGCAAGGCCGGGGCCGACAGGCTGCTGGGTGGTGACGGCAACGACCGGCTGGACGGCGGCAGCGGCGACGATGTCCTGCGCGGCGGCCTGGGCGACGATATCTATGTCGTCGATTCCCTGGGCGATCAGTTGTCCGAGGCCAATGGCGGCGGCCTGGACACGGTGCTGACCAGCTTGTCCTTCACCCTGGCCTCGGGCTTCGAGAATCTGACCATCCTTACGTCGCAGGCGGTGGATGGCACCGGCAACAGCGCCGCCAATGTGCTGATCGGCGGCAATGGCGCCAATGTCCTCGCGGGCCTCCGCGGCAGCGACACGCTGACCGGGGCCGGCGGCGCGGATATATTCGTGTTCGGCACCGGCTTCGGCCAGGACCGGATCACGGATTTCGCGTCCAATGACGTGATCAAATTCGAGAACGGACTATTCGCCGACCTTGCCGACGTGAAGGCCCATGCGACGCAGGTCGGGGACGACATCCTGATCGCCTGGAGCGCCGGCAACACGATCACGATCGACGAGTACCTGCTGACGAAGTTGAACGCGGGCGATTTCCTGTTCGCATGACGCGGTCCTCGCCCGGGATGTCGCTCCGGGCCGGGGCCGGCGGCGCGCGCTGCGGCTGCGCGGCGACAGGTAGTAACCGTAATCTCAAAGGGAGCAAGGGCGCCATGTCGCCGGAACGCAACCTTTAATATTCATTGCAGTGCTGACACGGCTTTTGCGTAATCCTTGGGTCGCGTTACCTTTCTCTCTTCGGGGGTAGGCAAAATGACGTCCTTTACCGCGACAATCGATCTGGCCGAACTCGACGGAGATCTGGTGCTCCGTCTCGACGGGGGCGCTGATCGGGACAGGTTCGGCGAATTCGTCGGTGCTCTGGGGGACGTCAACGGCGACGGCGTCGCTGATCTCGGCATCGCGGCGTCGGGCGAGACGACGGTCTGGCTGGGGCAATGGGGTCCCTTCGATCCCGCGCAGACCGTTGGCCGTTCCTTCCGCTTCGATGACTCGGCGTCCTGGGTGCCGGGAGATGCCTCCATCTGGGCCGTCTACCCGACCGGAATCGGCGACATCAACGGCGATGGCTTCGCGGATTTCGACAATCACGTCTACTTCCAAAACACCATCACGCACTATTATGAGTATGGGGATTCCTGGGAAGAGTGGCGGTACTACGATTATGCCGACATCCGTTACGGCGGCGACGACCGGGCAACGACCGGCGCGCATTTCGGGGATTCCGGATCGGGCGGCTCCGACAAGCTGTATCTGGAGGGCGTGGGCGACGTCAACGGAGACGGTTTTGACGATGTCTGGGTTACCGCCTATTCCCGCGGGTCGCCGGGCAACATAAGCCGTGTCGTCTTCGGCAGCCCCACGGGCATTCCGGACAATGCCAATTCTCCGGGGGCGCCCGGGCTCGATTTCACGGGGGGGACGGCCAGCGTGGTCGATGCCGCTGGCGACTTCAACGGCGACGGGATGGCCGATCTGGTGATTTCGGCCAGCAGCGGCGATAATTCTGGCATCGCCGTGATTTTCGGCCGGTCCGATCTCGCGACCCAAGCCTTCGATATCAGCACCCTCGACGGCACGAACGGTCTCTGGTTGCCGGGGGCTGGCAGCGCCCGGTCGGTTGGCGACATCAACGGCGACGGGATGGATGACATCGTCGTCGCCTTGTCGGGGCACGTCCCTGGCGATCCCTTCTATGTCGTCTATGGCCGAGCCGACGCGCCTGCCAGTTTCGATGCCGCGACGGTGGACGGCGAAGATGGCTTCCTTCTGCTCGGTGTCGATGGCGAGGTGAGCGCGGTCGGCGACATCAACGGCGACGGGCGTGACGACTTGCTCGTCGGCATCGTCTATGCGGCGAAAGACTATGTGATCTTCGCGCCAGCCGCCGTCGGCGGCGTGGGTCTCGACGTCAGCAATGTCGATGGTGACAACGGCTTCCAGATCGTCTCCGGCGGCGTCGATATCTACGGCGGGGACATTGTTCCGGCGGGTGACCTCAACGGCGACGGGATCGACGATATTGCCGTCGGCCGGGGGGGCGAGAATGCCGTCCATATCATCCTGGGTCATGCCGCGTCGGCCGTGAACTGGGTGGGGACCGCTGTGGGAGAGCACCATACCGGCAGCCTGGAAAGCGATGTCCTGAATGGCGCTGGCGGCAACGATGTCCTGCGGGGGCTCGATGGCGACGATCTGCTGATTGGCGGGTCGGGCGGCGACACCCTGTCGGGTGGTGAGGGGATCGACACGGCCAGCTTCGCGACAGGCTCCCATGGCGTGCTGGTCGATCTGGTGGCCGGCACCGCGTCGGGCCGGGGCCTTGGCAACGACACAGTGATCGGTATCGAGAATGTCGTCGGCAGCACGGGCGATGACGATATCGCCGGCACCGATGGCGACAACCGTATCGACGGCGATCTGGGCGCCGACCGCATGGTGGGGCGCCTCGGCGACGATACCTATGTCGTCGATAACGCGGGCGACGTGGTGGTGGAAAGCCGCGATCAGGGCATCGACACGATCGAGACCACGCTGGCGGCCTATGCGCTGGCGGCCGATCTCGAAAACCTGACCTACACGGGCACGGGCGATTTCACGGCGACCGGCAATACGCTGGCCAATGTCATCATCGGCGGCGCCGGCAACGACGAACTGAACGGCGGGCGCGGCAGCGACACGCTGCGCGGCGGCGCGGGCGACGATCGCTATGTCGTCGATCATCCGGGCGATAGCGTCGAGGAGGGGGCCGACGGCGGTTTCGACACGGTCGAGACGACGCTGAACTATACATTGGGCGACAATGTCGACGGACTGCTGCTGCGCGGCACGGCCGCCCTGTCGGGGACCGGCAACGCCCTTGCCAACGCGCTGACCGGCAATGGCGCCGACAATACGCTGAGCGGTCTTGGTGGCGACGACACGCTGCTGGGCAAGGCCGGCAACGACAAGCTGCTGGGCGGCGACAACAACGACCGGCTGGACGGCGGCACGGGGGACGATACCTTACGCGGCGGGCTGGGTGACGATACCTATGTCGTCGATTCCGCGGGCGACCTTCTCTCGGAAGCCAATGGCGGTGGCCTGGATACGGTGCAATCCAGCGTGTCCTTCGTCCTGGGCTCGGGCTTCGAGAATCTGGCCATCGTTACCTCGCAGGCGGTGAACGGCACCGGCAGCAGCGCGAACAACATTCTGATTGGCGGCAATGGCGCCAATATCCTGACCGGCCTGCGCGGCAACGACACGCTGACCGGGGCCGGCGGCGCGGATATCTTCCAATTCGGTGTCGGCTTTGGTCAGGACCGGATCACGGATTTCGCGTCCAGTGACGTGATCGGCTTCGTGGACGGATTGTTCACCGATTTTGCCGACGTGCTGGATCATGCCACGCAGGTCGGGGCCGATATCGTGATCGCCTGGAGCACCGGCAACACGATCACGATCGACGATTATCTGCTCGAGAAATTGAACGCCGCCGATTTCCTGTTCGCGTAGTCTGCTTCCCTTGTCGCCACCATCGCCCCGGGGGAACAGATGTCAGCCTTCCCGTCGATCCTCGACCTTGCCGGCCTCGATGGCGACGATGGCTTTCGCCTCGTCGCCCGGGCGGGGGATGCGCCGCTCGGCAATGCCGTGGCCGCGCTCGGCGACGTCAATGGCGATGGTCTCGGCGATCTGCTGATCGGCTCGGCCGGTTATGACGGCCTGATCCGTGGCGGCCGGATCGTGCTGGGCCAATGGGGTCCCTTCGAGGCGGCCCATGGCGATTACCGGATCTTCCGGTTCGATGACGGCAAGGCCGGACTGCCCCCGGACGCCGAAGCCTTCGAGAACTGGACCGTCGGTATCGGCGACGTCAACGGCGACGGTCTCGCCGATTTCGCCAATACCCTGCGCTACAAGACCGAATGGTGGTACGGCGATCCCGACGACTTCGACTCGGTGAAATATGTGCGGGGCTTCGACGCCACGGAAGTCCAGTATGGCGGGGCAACGCGGGCCGTCGCGGGCGACCGTTTCGAGAATAACGCGCTCGGTTATGACGGCAGTTCGGTCGAGGTCGACGAATTGTGGCTGTCGGCGGTGGGCGACATCAATGGCGACGGCTTCGACGATGTCGCGGTCGAAGGTCACGGGATCAACGTCGATTACCGCTTCTCCGACAGTGGTGCCACCTTCCGCAAGGTCGTCTTCGGCAGCGCCACGGGCATTCCGCCCAACACCGGCCACGACACGGCCATCAGTCTCAAGTTCGCCGGAGCACCGGTCATCTCCATCCGGTCGGCCGGCGATTTCAACGGCGACGGGATCGGCGACCTCACGGTCGATACCGGCGCCAGCGCCTATGTGGTCTTCGGTCGTCCCGACCTGCCGGACACGCTGAACCTCATCGCGCTCGACGGCACCAATGGCTTCAAGCTGAACGGTGCCCGGGCATCCTGGTCGGTCGGCGACCTCAATGGCGATGGCCTGGGAGACGTCGCCGTCAGCATCAGCGGCGGGTCGGGGGTGACGGCCGGCGTCTATGTCATCTACGGCCGCGCGGTCAATCCGGGCGCCATCGATCCGACCCAGGTCGACGGCGGCAATGGCTTTCGCATCACCGGCAGCGTGAGCGCCGTGGTGGCCGCCGGTGATGTGAACGGCGACGGGCGGGGCGATCTGATCGTCAACGACCGCTACGTCGTCTTCGGGCCGCCCGGCGGGGGCACCGCCGGGATTGAAGTCTCCAGCCTGGACAGTCTCGACGGCAGCGACGGTTTCAAGATCGTCGCCACGGACCTCGACGCGCGGCGGTGGAGCGCCAAGGCGGCGGGCGACATCAATGGCGACGGGATCGACGATATAGCCGTCGATGTCGTTGTCCCGGGCGGAAACGTCATAAACATCATCCTCGGTCGGCCGTCCGGGCCGGCGCAGAACTGGCTGGGCACCTCGGCCCGCGAGCATCATGTGGGCAGCGACGAGGACGACGTCCTGAACGGCGCGGGCGGCAACGATTATCTGCAGGGCTTCGGCGGCGACGATCTGCTGATCGGCGGGTCTGGCGGCGACATCCTCGACGGCGGCGAAGGACAGGACACGGCCAGTTTCGCCAGCGGCCTGCATGGCGTCGTCGTCGACCTTCTGACCGGGACGGCGACCGGCCCCAGCCTCGGCAACGACACGCTGATCAGGATCGAGAATGTCATCGGCACGGCGGGCGATGATGACATTTCCGGCACCGGCGGCGACAACCGCTTCGACGGCGGTCTGGGCGCCGACCGCATGGTGGGGCGCCTCGGCAATGACACCTATGTCGTCGACAACACGGGCGATCAGGTGGTGGAAAGTCGGAACCAGGGCGTCGACAGCGTGGAGACGGTGCTGGCGACCTATACCCTGCCGGCCGATGTCGAGACCTTGACCTTCACGGGCACGGGCGATTTTCACGCCACCGGCAACAAGCTGGCCAATGTCATCATTGGCGGCGCCGGCAATGACGAGCTGAACGGCGGGCGCGGCACCGACACGCTGCACGGCGGCGCGGGCGACGATACTTACGTCGTCGATCACACGGGCGATGTGGTCGACGAGGCCGGCGGCTCGGGCCTCGACACGGTCGAGACGACGCTGAACACCACCCTGGGGGCGGGACTCGAAAATTTGGTGCTGCGGGGCACGGGGGCGATTTCCGGCACCGGCAACGAATTCGACAATGTCATAACCGGCAATACCGGCGACAACACCCTGATCGGCCTTGGCGGCAACGACACGCTGACCGGCGGCAATGGCGACGACAAGATGCTGGGCGGCGATGGCGACGACGTGCTGAGCGGCGGCATTTCCCAATATGGCGACCGGGATATCCTGCGCGGCGGCCGGGGCGACGACACCTATATCGTGTTCGACGGCAACGATACGGTGAGCGAGGCGGATGGCGACGGTATCGACACGGTCCGCGTCGTCTCGGGCATCGGCTATACCCTGACCTCCGGTGTCGAAAATCTGGTCGCCATCTGGAGCAACGGCCCGCTCGTCGGCAACAGCCTCGACAATGTGATCAGCGCCAGCAGCCGGGGCTATAGCGAGGTGATCAACGGCATGCGCGGCAACGACACGCTGAGCGGCCGCGGCGGGGCCGACACTTTCGTCTTCGGCTCGGGCTTCGGCCAGGACCGGATCACCGACTTCGCGGCGGAAGACACGATCAGGTTCGAGGATGGCCTGTTCGATGATTTCGCCGATGTGATGGCCTACGCGGTCCAGGTGAATTCGCAGGTGGTCATCACCTGGAGCGCGGGCAACACGATCACGCTCGACCGCTACCAGCTGAGCAAGCTGGCGGCCGACGATTTCCTCTTCGCGTGATCGGTGCGGTCACGCCGCGCCGAAGACGCGGCGGAAGATCGTGTCGACATGCTTGGTGTGATAGTCGAGGTTGAACAGACCCTCGAGTTCCGCATCCGAGAGGGCGGAGGTCACCTTGGGATCGGCCTTCAGGAAGTCGAGGAAGGCGCCTTCACCGCGCCACACCCGCATCGCGTTCTCCTGCACGATCCGATAGCTGTCCTCGCGCGAGACGCCCTTCTGGGTCAGGGCCAGCAGCACGCGCTGGGAATGCACCACGCCGCCCAGGCGGTCGAGGTTGCGCTGCATGTTCTCGGGGTAGATCACCAGCCCGTCCATCATCGAGGCGAGGCGCGCCAGCGCGAAGTCGAGGTGGACGGTGGCATCCGGGCCGATGCCGCGCTCGACCGAGGAATGGGAAATATCCCGCTCGTGCCACAGGGCGACATTCTCGAAAGCCGGCGTCGCGGCCGAGCGGACGAGGCGGGCGAGGCCGGTCAGGTTTTCCGACAGCACGGGGTTGCGCTTGTGCGGCATGGCCGACGAGCCCTTCTGGCCCTTGGTGAAGGCTTCCTCGGCCTCCAGCACTTCGGTGCGCTGCAGGTGGCGGACCTCGGTCGCCAGTCGCTCGATCGACGACGCGACGACGGCGAGGGCGGCGAAGAAGGCGGCGTGGCGGTCGCGCGGGATGACCTGGGTCGAGACCGGCTCGATTTCGAGGCCCATCTTCTCGGCGACATATTCTTCGACCGACGGATCGACATTGGCGAAGGTGCCGACCGCGCCCGAAATGGCGCAGGTGGCGATTTCCTTGCGCGCGGTGACGAGGCGCTCGCGGCCACGGGCGAATTCGGCATAGGCCTGCGCCATCTTCAGGCCGAAGGTGGTCGGCTCGGCATGGATGCCGTGGCTGCGGCCGATGCAGACGGTATATTTATGCTCGAAGGCGCGGCGCTTGATCACGGCGAGCAGGGCATCGACATCCTCGATCAGGATATCGGCGGCGCGGGCGAGCTGGACCGCGAGGCAGGTGTCGAGCACGTCCGACGAGGTCATGCCCTGATGCATGAAACGGGCTTCCGGCCCGACATGCTCGGACACCGAGGTCAGGAAGGCGATGACATCGTGCTTCACCTCGCGCTCGATCTCGTCGATGCGCTCGACATTGAAGGCGCCACGTTCCCAGATCGCCTTGGCCGCGTCGGCCGGCACGATGCCAAGACCGACCATGGCGTCGGCGGCATGGGCCTCGATCTCGAACCAGATGCGGAAACGCGCCTCCGGGGTCCAGAGATCGGCCATCTTTGCGCGGGAGTAGCGGGGGATCATGGTGCTGTGCCTGACTGGAAAAGCGGGATGGCCCGTCAATAGAAGCGGGCGCCGGTCATGGCAAGCGCGTTTTCCACCGTCCGATGTTGCGGTGCGGCAAAATCGCCTGCTAGACTTCGGCCATGGTTGCCTTGCTTGCCGATCCCCCGCTGGCCTCGCGTCTCGAGGCCGCCTTCGCCCGCCAGCCCTTCGTGGCCTTGCTGGGCATCCGCCTGACCCTGGTCGAACCGGGCCATGTGGTGATGGAAATGCCGCCCCAGCCGCAGTTGATGCAGCAGATGGGCGCGCTCCACGCCGGGGCGACGACGACCTTGGCGGATACGGCGGCGGGCTTCGCTGCCATGACCCTGCTGGACGAGGGGGCGGATCTCGTCTCGGTCGAATTCAAGGTCAATCTGATGGCGCCGGGCCGGGGGCGGCACTTTCGCGCCGACGCCCGGGTCCTGAAGGCGGGGCGCACGATCACGACGGTCGAGGCGCGCGCGCAGGCCCTGCAGGACGACGGGCAATGGACGGATTACGCCGTCTTTCTCGGCACCATGATCACGGTGCGGCCCAAGGGCTGACGCCCCGTGACTTAGCCCCTGACCTCAGCGGCGATGATGGCGGCGGTGACGGGCGTGGGCGAAAATGCCGCTGCGATCGAGCGCGCGCAGCGCCATCACCGACAGGACGACCATGATGGCGAGGGCGGCGACATGTTCCATGCCGACCCACCAATGGGTGCCTTCATACCAGCCCGTGGGCAGAGCGTTCATGTCCATCAGCGTATCTCCGATGCGTTCGTGACAACCAATAGACGGCAAAAAGATTAACCGTGCATTGATCTTCCTCACACTTTGGGGGCGAAGGTTTCCGATTCAAGGCGCAGGCGCGGCAGGCATTCCGGGTATTCCGCATTGAGGAAGGCGAGCAGCTTTTCGCGTATCTCGCAGCGCAGGTCCCAGGATTTTGGCGAGTTGGAGGCACTGACCAGCGCGCGGAGCTGAATGCTGCGCTCGGTCGCGTCCGTCACCTGCAGGACCACGACCTTGCCGTCCCAGAGCGGCGAGGCGCGGGCGATTTCCGACAATTTGCTGCGGATGTTTTCGACCGGGGCCCGGTAATCGACATTGATGAAGACGCTGCCGATGATGTTCGTGCTTTCGCGCGTCCAGTTCTGGAACGGCTTCTCGATGAAATAGGTCAGCGGCAACACGAGGCGGCGCCAGTCCCACAGTTTCACAACGACATAAGTCGAGGTGATGTCCTCGATCCAGCCCCATTCGTTTTCGATCAGCACGGCATCGTCGACCCGGATCGGCTGGGTGACGGCGATCTGGATGCCGGCGATGAGATTGGCCAGTACCGGCCTCGCGGCGAAGCCGGCGACAATGCCGGCGACCCCGGCGGAGGCGAAGAGGCTGACGCCATATTGCCGCACGGTCTCGAAACTCATCAGCGCGGCGGAAATGGTCAGCAGGGCGATCACCATGTCGGCGGCGCGAAGCAGCAGCCTGACCTGGGTGAAATGCTTGCGGGCAAGGAGGTTGTCCTCGCCCTGATCGCGAAATCGCCGCAGGTGCAGATCACCGGCGATATGCAGTGTGATGATGAGCGACCAGCCGATAAGGACGACGAAGGCGACGAGCAGAGCCCTGCCGATCGCCTCGGCGATCGAGATCGGCAGGGCCAGATCGCGGGCCACCAGCGCGCCGGCGGCGACAAGGATCGCCAGCCGGGCGGGGCCGCGAATACGGGCCAGGAAAGATGTCAGGAAGGGATGATCTGCACCCGCCATGCGGCGCAACAAGCGCATCGCCAGAAGGTGAAGGGCAAGGGCGATGATGATCGTCGTCACCAGAACCATGATGCCGGCTGCCCAGTCGGGGATAAGGGGCGATAGCGAGCCGATTTTTTCAGCCAGGCTCTGGGCGGCATTCATGCGCCCACCTTTCCGGCGGCGGAACGGTGTGGACTCTTGTCTGTTCGCAAGGTCAGGTCTCCTTTGTGGCGATCCTCGCGCGGATCAGGCTGTCTCCGGTGTTTCGGGTTTGTGGTGTCGGGCGAGACAAGGCGCTGCCCGCCCCGCCAGTTTGCGGGAAGGGGCGGCTTATTGCAATGCAGCGCGGCCGCGGGCCCGGCAGAGGTCAGAGCAGGCCGAGGCTCTTGAAACTCGCATGGCCCTGGCGGCCGATGACGAGGTGGTCGTGCAGGCCGATGCCGACGGCCTTGAGGGCGGCGGCGAGGTCGCGGGTCATGTCGATGTCGGCGCGGCTGGGGGCGGGGTCGCCCGAGGGGTGGTTGTGCACGAGGATGACCGCCGAGGCGGCATGGTCGAGGGCGCGTTTCACCACTTCGCGGATATAGAGCGGCGACTGGTCGACCGTGCCCTTGCCATGGCCCTCGTCGGCGATCAGGACGTTCTTGCGGTCGAGGAAGAGGACGCGGGTCTCCTCCCGCGCCTCCCGCGCCAGAAGGGCGCGGCAATAGTCGAGCAGGGCGTTCCACGACGAGATGACCGGCCGCTGCATCACTTCGGTGGCGAGCAGGCGCAGGGCCGCCTCGCGCACGGTCTTGAGGGCGATGGCCGCGACCTCACCCATGCCCTCCTGCGCCTCGATCTGGTCGAGGGGGGCGGAGATCAGATTGGCGAAGGAGCCGAAGCGGGCCAGCAGGTCCTTGGCCAGCGGCTTCACGTCGCGCCGGGGAATGGCCAGCGCCAGCAGGAGTTCGAGGATTTCGTAATCCGGCATGCCCTGGCCGGCCGTCTCGCGGAAACGGGCGCGCAGGCGGGCCCGGTGGCCGTGGTAATGGGGCGCGACCTCGGCCGCCAGCGCTTCCGACAGAAGATCCTTCTGGCGGTCGGACTCAGACGGCATAGGGGGGCTTGGTGAAGCCGGCGGGGGAGAGGGTGAAAATCTCGACGCCGGTCTCGGTCACGCCCACCGCATGTTCGAACTGGGCCGACAGCGAGCGGTCGCGGGTGACCGCGGTCCAGCCGTCGCCGAGCATCCGGACATCGGGCTTGCCGATGTTGATCATCGGCTCGATCGTGAAGAACATGCCGGCCTCGATCGTCTGGCCGGTGCCGGGCTTGCCGTAGTGCAGGACATTGGGCGCGTCGTGGAACACCCGGCCGAGGCCGTGGCCGCAGAAGTCGCGGACGACCGACAGGCCGAAGCCCTCGGCATAGCTCTGGATGGCGGCGCCGATGTCGCCGAAGGTGGCGCCGGGCTTCACCGCCTCGATCCCGCGCATCATCGCTTCATAGGTGACGTCGACGAGGCGCCGCGCCTTCAGCGGCACGTTGCCGACCAGATAGGTGCGATTGGTGTCGCCATGCCAGCCGTCGAGGATGACGGTGACGTCGATATTCAGGATGTCGCCGTCCTTGCAGATCTTGTCGCCCGGGATGCCATGGCAGATCACATGGTTCAGCGAGGTGCAGATCGAGGCGGGAAAACCCCGGTAATTATAGGGCGCGGGCCAGGCGCCATGGTCGAGGATGAACTCGCGGGCGAGATCGTCGAGCCGGCGGGTGGAAACGCCCGGCTTTACCTCGGGGGTGAGCATGTCGAGGCAGGCGGCGCCCAGGCGGCCGGCGGCGCGCATCCCGTCGAAATCCGCCGCGCCGTGGATCTTGATCTTCTCCGTCCGGCGATTCGCGTAGGCGTCTTCGTCTTCGCGGTTCCTGGCCTCGGTGGTCCTGTTCATCGTCTATCCGCTATGGGGTGGTTGCCCCGACAAAGGGAACCGGTCGGTCGAGGGTAATGCCCGCCGGTGTGAGCGTGCAAGCATAGCACAGGGCTTCCAGCCCCTGCGCCCGCGCTTTTTGGAAGGCTTCCACATAGGTGGGGTCGATGTCGGCCGCCGGGGCGAACCCCGCCGCATCGCCCCGCTGCACCAGATAGAGGAGGGCGGCGCGATGGCCCCTGGCGACTTCGGCCGCGAGATCCCGCAGGTGTTTCGTGCCCCGCGCGGTCACGCTGTCGGGAAATTCGGCAAGGCCGGGCCGCCGCGACAGGGTCACGCTTTTCACCTCGAGAAAGCAGAGCCCGGGTCCTTCCAGCAGGAAATCGACCCGGCTGGCGCTGCCATAGGCGACCTCGCGGCGGATGGTGGCGAAACCGGCGAGCTCGGGAATTCGCCCCCTTTCCAGCGCTTCGCCGACGATCGCATTGGCCTGGCCCGTGTCGATGCCGACCAGCGTGCCTTCCACCTCGACGAGGCGCCACGACCAGCGCAGCTTGCGCTTGGGATCGTCAGATGCCTCCAGAAAGACGCGGGCGCCGGGCACGGCGAGGCCCAGCATGGAGCCCGGATTGGCGCAATGCGCGGTGATGGGCTCGCTCTCGCCGTCGATGATCACATCGGCGAGGAAACGCTTGTAGCGCCGGACCAGCCGTCCGGGGACGAGGGGGGCGGCGAAGTTCACAAGGGCCGCCTGGCGCAGCAGGCGTCGAATTCCGACGGATCGTGAGCGCAGAAAATCCGAACCTCGCGCCCACGCGACTGGCGCAACTGGCGGAGCCTTTCCTGATTGCGGCGGCGCTCGGCGCCGATCGTGTCGGTCAGCTGCTGGAACAGGCGGATGCCGAGCGGGGTCGTCGGTTCGGCGTCGAGGGAGTGCGTGTGGAAATAGGCGTCCCCCGCGTGCAGCATCCAGCCGTCGCCGTCGCGCACGGCGACACCGCAATGGCCCCTGGTGTGACCATGCAGCGGGATCAGCAGCACATCGCCTTCCGCGGCGAAGAGGGCGCGGACACCGGCGAAGCCGAACCAGTCCTCCCCCGTTGCGTCGTAAAGCTGCCACGACGGGCCATGGGCCCATTGTCCGGGGATGTAGCGCGACCGGGCCATCATGTCCCTGCGCGCCATCGCCGCCTCGTGCTCACGGGCATGGACATGGACCCGGGCCTTGGGGAAATCGCCGAGGCCGCCCGCATGATCGAGATCGAGATGGGTCAGCACGATGTGGCGCACGTCCTCGGCGGAAAAGCCGAGCGCCTTCACCTGCGCCAGCGCGGTTTCCGCCGGATCGAGCCGGGGCGCCAGCACGCCGGTGAAGGTGAGGCCGAGGCGCGAGGGCCGGGCGATGTCCCCGGTGCCGAGGCCGGTATCGACGAGGACGAGGCCCTCCGCCGTCTCGATGGCGAGGATATGGCAGACCATGGTCGCCCGCTCCAGCAGTCCGCCCTTGCCGGTGATGAGGGCGGCGCCACGCGGGCACATGGTGGCGGCATTCAGATGATGGACACGCATGACCGATTCCCTCCCCGGTCTGTTCTGAAACAGGGCGGGGCGCTTCCATCTTTCGTCACCCCGGCGAAGGCCGGGGTCTTCGTCCGATTAGGGCGCCCATCCCTCGAAAGGTTCCGGCCTTCGCCGGAACGACGAGGGGGAGGATAGCGAAACGCGGCCCGGATTTCGTGACAGATTATCACGAAGGGAAGGGGGCGGCGTCAGCGGGCGATCTTCTGGCGGGCTTCCCGACCGAAGGACGACAGGCCGAGGGCGCTTTCCGGCAGCTTCAGGGTGCCGGCCTCGATCCGCTTGCGGAGATAAGTGAAGCTCTGCGCGGTCTGGGCGTGCAGATGCTCGCCCGCGATCAGGGCCGGCCGCACCGGCTCGCCCTCGCGGATGAAGGCGGGCAGGGGGGCGACCCGGGTGTAATAGTCGACATTGAAGAACAGCGGGAAGGAATAGCGTTCCTCCTGCACCTTGCGCACGCGGTGGCTGGTCGCGGTGAAGAGACCGTTGGTCCAGGTTTCCAGCATGTCGCCGATATTGACGACGAAGGCGCCCGGCAGGGGCGGAATGTCGATCCATTCCCCGGCGCCATTCATCACTTCAAGGCCCGGCGCCGTCACATGCAGCAGGGTGAAACACTCATAATCCGTATGGGCGCCGATGCCGGTGGCATCGACCGCCGCCGGGTTGAACGGATAATGGACGAGGCGAAGCTGGCTCGGCGGTTTGGTCACGAATTCGTCGAAGATATCCGGGGCCTGGCCCAGCGCCTCGGCGAAACCATGGAGGAGGTCGCGGCCGACCGACATCACCGCGTCGTAATAGGCCCCCACGCGCTCCCGGAAACCCGGCAGCGCCGGCCATTGGTTCGGCCCCAGCATCGGATTGCCGGCGACGTAATCGGCATCATCCGCCGGCAGGTCCTCGGCAAGATCGAAGGCTTCCTTCAGGTCCTTGGAGGCGCCGTAGAAGACTTCCTCGCCGATCGGCACATAACCCCGGTGATTGCTCGACTGGCCGATATAGACCTGCATCTTCTCGTCGACCGGGCGGGCGAAGAAGTCCTGCGCCGCCGCCACGAGGTCGTCGAACAGCGACGGCGCCATGCCGTGGCCGGTGACATAGAGAAAACCGATGTTACGCGCGGCCTCGCCCAATTCGGCGGCGACTTTCGCCCGGGCTTCAGGGTCGGTGCCGCGCAGGGCGGAAATATCGACGATGGGCAGGCTGGTGAAGGCGTTGGTCTTGGACATCACATTGACCTCAGGCTCTGGCCTGATCGCCATGGCGGGCGTGCTGGCCGAATTCATGGGTGCCGCTGGCGCCTTCGGGCAGGGCGATCAGCCCGGCGGCGACCCGCTTCTGCAGATAGACGAAGCCCTGCGCGGTGACGGCGAACAGATGCTCGCCCGCCTTCACCGGCTTGTATTTCGGGGCGTCCGCCCCGGTGAAACAGGGCAGGGGGGCGACCACGGTGTCGTAGTCGACATTGAAGAACAGGGGGAACGAATAGCGTTCCTCCTTCACCTTGCGCACCCGGTGCGAGGTGGCGACGAACTGGCCGTTGGTCCAGATTTCCAGCATGTCGCCGATATTGACGACGAAGGCATTCTCGACCGGCGGCACGTCGATCCAGTCGCCCTTGCCGTTCATCACCTCGAGCCCGGGGGCGGTCACGCGGAGCAGGGTGAAGCATTCCATGTCGGTGTGCGGGCTGATACCGAGGGCGTTGCCCGGCGCATCCGGATTGAACGGATAATGGACGAGGCGAAGCTGGCTCGGCGGCTTGGTCACATAGCTGTCGAACAGCGACTGGTCCTGGCCCAGCGCCTCGGCGAAAGCGCGCAGCAGGGTGCGGCCGACCGCCATCACGCCGTCGTAATAGGCGCCGACCCGTTTCCGGAAGCCGGGCACGTCCGGCCATTGGTTCGGCCCCAGCATCGGGTTGCCGGCGACATAATCCACGTCGTCCGCCGGCAGGTCCTGCGCGAGGTCGTAGGCTTCCTTCTGGTCGGGCACGCCGCCGTAGATCACTTCCTCGCCCACCGGAACGTAACCCCGGTGATTGCTGGAATTGCCGATATGGACCCGCATCTTCTCGTCGAGCGGCCGGGCGAAGAAGTCCTTCGCAGCGGCCAGCAGACCGTCGAACAGCGCGGGGGCCATGCCATGGCCGGTGACATAGAGGAAGCCGATATTGCGCGCGGTCTCGCCCAGCGCCTCGACCACCTTTCGCTTCGCCGCCGCATCGGCGCCGAAGAGGGGGGAAATGTCGATCACCGGAAGGCTGGTGAAATCGCCGGGGGTCGCCATGGCTGTCGGTCCGCTTAAAGTTTGCCGTCGGCGGCGAGGGCGGTGAAGCTGTCGTCGTAGCGCATCTTCACATTGCCCGGATCGCCCAGGATCTTGCCGCCGGGCATCTGGATGCCGATCGCATCCGCGCTCTTGGCGCCTTCGCCCAGCAGACCATGGGCGAAGCTGAAGTCGGAGACGAGGGTCAGCGCCTTTTCCAGCTCCTTCGAGCGGTAGAAGGCGACGGCTTCCGCCGGGGTCATGAACAGATAGGTGGTGGCGAGCTGGGTCTCGAAGCCGGCGACATCGGTGCCGGAAGCCTTGGCCATGTAGTCCATGGCTTCCCGGGCCTTCTCGTCCTTCCTGGCGAGGAGGGCCAGGGTCTCGTACCAGGCGCCGACCAGGGCCTTGCCGAAGTCGGGGTTATCCTTCAGCACATCGGTGTGAACGATGGCGATGTCCTGGATCTCGTGCGGGATCTTCGAGCTGTCGAAGACGGTGGTGACATCGGGCAGGGCCTGAATATCCGACAGGGCGGGCTTCCACGACACGAGGGCCTGCACGTCCTTGGTGGCGAAGGCGGTCTGGAAGTCGGCGTCGGAGATATTCACCGTCTTCAGGTCGGCTTCCTTGAGGCCGACCGAATCCAGCGCCCGGGCCAGCATGTAATGCGAGACCGAGAATTGCACCAGATGGACGGTCATGCCCTTGAGATCGGCCAGGGTCTTGCCCTTGCCCTTCAGGGTGATGCCGTCGTTGCCGTTGGAATAGTCGCCCATGACGAGGACGGTATTGTCGATGCCGCCGGCCGCCGGGATGGTCAGCGCATCCATGCTGGCGACGAGAACGCCATCGAACTGGCCGGCGGTATACTGGTTGATGGATTCGATATAGTCCGGCACCTGCACCATGTTGATGGTGATGCCGTATTTGTCGGCCCATTTTTTGACGATGCCGTATTCGTCGGCATAGAACCACGGCATGAAGCCGGCATAGATGCCGATGGCGAAGCGGAATTCCTTCTTGGCTTCCGCATGAACCGCGCCCGGCAGCAGGGCCAGACAACACAGGAGAGTTGCGGCCAGACTGGCCAGGCGACGGAACATGGGGTTACTCCTCGTTACCAGGGGCGGGAAGGCGTGACGGCGCGGGCCGTCACAGTTTCCCGTCGGCGGCCATCGCCGTGTAGGTATCGTCGTAGCGCAGCTTCACATTGGCCGGATCGCCCAGCACCTTGCCGCCGGGCAGGCCGAGGCCGATGGCGTCCGGGCTCTTGGCGCCTTCGCCGAGCAAGCCGTGATCGAAGCTGAACTTCGAGACGAGGGTGAGGGCGTCGGCCATTTCCTTGCTGCGATAGAAGGCGACGGCTTCGGCCGGGGTCCTGAACAGATGGGTGGTGGCGAGCTGGGTCTCGAAGCCGGGGATGTCGGTGCCCGCGGCCTTGGCCATGAATTCCATCGCTTCCTTGCTCTTGGCATCACCCTTGGCGATCAGGTCGAGGGTTTCGTACCAGGCGCCGACCAGCGCCTTGCCGAGGGCCGGGTTATCCTTGAGCATCTGGGTATGGACGATGGCGACGTCGAGGATTTCAGCCGGGATCTTCGAGCTGTCGAAGACGGGCGAGACGTCGGCCATCGCTTCGATGTCCGACAGGGCGGGCTTCCAGGCGACGATGGCCTGCACGTCGGGGGTCGAGAAGGCGGCGACGAAATCGGCGTCCGAGATATTCACGGTCTTAAGGTCGGATTCCTTCAGGCCGACGCTTTCGAGCGCCCGCGCCAGCAGGTAATGCGAGACCGAGAACTGCACGAGGTGAACGGTCGCGCCCTTCAGGTCGGCGACGGTCTTGCCCTTGCCCTTCAGGACGATGCCGTCGTTGCCGTTGGAATAGTCGCCCATGACGAGCACGGTGGAATCGACACCGCCGGCCGCCGGAATGGTCAGGGCGTCCATGCTGGCGATCAGCACGCCGTCGAACTGGCCGGCGGTATACTGGTTCACGGATTCGATATAGTCGGGCACCTGCACGAGATCGATCTCGATGCCGTATTTCGTGGCCCATTTCTTGATGATGCCGGCGTCCTGGGCATAGAACCAGGGCATGAAGCCGGCATAGATCGTGGTCGCGACCCTGAACTTGGTCTTGGTCTCGGCCGAAGCCGGGCTGACCATCAGGGCGAGACAGCTCAGAAGCGCGGCGGCAAGGCAGGCCATTCGTTTCATCTATACTCTCCTCGTTGCAGGGTCAGCGGGCCAGCGCCGTCGGGCGCAGAGCGGAAAAATCGACAAGATCGGTGAGGACACCCTGAAGCGTCTCGATCCGCCATTCGCGGGTGACGGGCGCGCCGTCGCGGGCGATGTCGGCGGTCAGCAGCAGGGCACCGCCATGGCCGGTGACCGGGGCAAGGCCCAGGCCCTCGCGGTAGGGCAGGCTGGAATTCGTGATGGTCCAGCCGTCGTCGCCGACGACACCGAAGGACAATTCGCAATCGACAAGATTGCGGGCGCTCGCCATGTCGGGCGCGGCCTTCACGATGTCCGCCAGGCTCTCGGCCTCGGGCAGGGGCTGGGTGCGGTCGCGGGCGAACATGAACTGGTCGCCGGCCCGCACCAGGAAGGCGATGCGGCTGCTGCCCGCTTCGGTCAGGCGCACGGCGCAGGACGGCAGGGTCACCTCGGGGCCGCGGTGCCAATGTTCGATATAGGCGACATCGCGGCCTTCCTCGACCAGAACATCATCCTCGAAACGCAGGAAGCCGCAGTCGGAATAGGGGCTCTTCGGCTGGAAATCGAGGGCGCGGCTCCATTCGAAGCAGGTGCCGTCAAAGGTCAGCTCGCCAGCGAACCCTTCCTGGCCGGCCAGCCACATCAGGCCTTCGCGATCGAGATCGTCGAGGCAGTTGATACCGGTGAAATCCGGGCGGCCGGCGGGCTGGCGCAGATCGGCGTAGAAGCTCGGACCCTGCAGCCATCGCACGCTGGTCGTCGTGTCACGCAGGCCATCGGGCCAGACGATCAACGATCGTTGCCAGAGTCCACGGAGAGTTGCGACAGACACCACGGCGGCCTCCATGAGCGGGCTATCCCGAAAGCATGGGGGTCCATTGTGCGGTGCGGTAGGTGGTAAATGTCAATGAAGATCATAGATGGAATCTATGACTCCAGTTTGTCGAGTTCGGCCTGAATGGCCTCGACCAGCAGAAGGGTCGGGGTGCTGCAGTCCGATTCGGCCCTGGTGATGACATAGACATGGTAACTGGGCAGGATTTCTGGTGGCAGCAGCGGCCACAGGCTCTTGCCCGCCGCTTCCGCGACGACCGTGGGCAGAAAGCCGATGCCGAGCCCGAGTTCGATCAGGCGGCGCACTTCATGCAGATTCTCGGCATAGCCGCCGACGCGCCGGCCGAGGCCGAAGCGACGGCGGAACTGGCGCAATTGCTCGGTTTCGTCCTCGCCGGTGAGGATGAAACGATCGCCGGAAAAATCGCCCGGATGGCCCGGCGGGCTGCCGAAATGCGGATGCCGGGGCCCGCAATAGAGCTGTTGCGTCTCGCGCATCAGCGGGCGATAGGTCAGACCCGCCGCCGGGGCGGTGTCCCCCGCGAGGCCGATTTCCGCCTCGCCCTTGGACACGGCCCTGATGACGGCGCTGTGGGGGGCGATGTCGAACTTGATCTCGATGCCGGGATAGGCGGCGTTGAAACCGACGAGGGCGCGCTCGAACGCCGGGCTGACCAGGTTGGAAATCATGTGCAGGCGGATCGCGCCTTCGACGACGCCCGCGACCTTGGCGACTTCATGGGGAATGTCGCGGGCGGCGAGGGCCATCTGCTCGCAGATTTTCAAGAGGGCCGTTCCGGCGGCGGTCGGCTCGATCCCGGTCGCGCTCCTCGTGCACAGGCGGGTGCCGATCTGGTCCTCGAGGCGCTTCAGCGCGGCGCTGATGCTGGGCTGCTGGCGGTTCAGCTTGCGCGCGGCCGCGCCGATGCCGCCCGAGCGGATGATCTCGACGAACAGCTTGAACAGGTTCCAGTCGATCCGCTGGGCGAAGACGTGATCGTTGGTGCTGTCGGCGGCGGCGGGACGATTGGTGCGCTTGGCGGGCTTCGGCATGGAGGTTTCGATCTTCTGCTGATCCGCTATAGTGCGCCACCATGACGACGACGAACAACGATCCCGCGCCGCGAATCTACACGGCGGCCCTTGCCATCATCGGCAATGAAATCCTGTCGGGCCGGACCCAGGACGCCAATCTGGCGCATCTGGCGAAGACCCTGAACGCCTGGGGCGTCGAGATGCGCGAAGTCCGGGTCGTGCCGGATATCGAGGCGGAAATCGTCGCCGCCGTGAACGCGCTGCGGGCGCGCTACGACTATGTCTTCACCACGGGCGGCATCGGCCCCACCCATGACGACATCACCGCCGATTCGATCGCCAAGGCTTTCGCGCTACCGCTGATCGAACACCCGGACGCCATCGCCCTCCTCGAAGCGCATTATCCGCCGGGTGAACTCACCCCGGTGCGCCGGCGCATGGCGCGGGTGCCGGAAGGCGCCGAACTGATCGAGAACCCGATTTCCAAGGCGCCGGGCTTCAAGATCGGCAATGTCTTCGTCCTGGCGGGCGTTCCGGCGATCATGAGGGCGCAGCTCGAAGGCACGCGGCCCCATATTGCCGGTGGTCGCACCGTGCAGTCGGAAACGGTTTCCGTGCTTGTCGGGGAAAGCCGCATCGCGATCCTGCTCGAGGATGTGCAGAAGCTCTATCCCGACGTCGACATGGGCAGCTATCCCTTCTTTCGCCGGGGCAGTTTCGGCACCGCCCTCGTGCTTCGCGGGCGCGATCCGGCCCGCCTGTCGACCGCCATGGCGGCCCTGACCAAGGCTCTGGTCACGGCCGGGGTCGAGCCGTATCCCGGCGAAATTCCCGAGTGACGGCAGCGACATGGCCGGAATGTGACGGTGGACGCAACCCCGCCGCAAATTCAGCGTTATACTGACGGCAATTCCGATGCTGAATCGGGGAGAACTCTGTTGAACAAGACTGTCGCCGTTCTGGCCGCCGCGCTCGCCCTCTCGGCCTGCGCCTCGGGCTATCGCCCTGTGGTCGATCCCTCCATGTCAAAGGCCCCTCCGGGCTATTACGAACATGACCTCGCCTATTGTCAGAACCTGGCGGACCAGGTGCCGACCGGCAATGAGGCGGCTTCCAACGCGCTGGGCGGCGCCGCGCTCGGCGCCATCGCCGGCGGTGTCATCGGCTCCTTCTCGGGCGACTTCGGCAAGGGCCTCGCCGCCGGCGCCGGTATCGGCGCGGCGACGGGCGCGGCGCGGGGCACCGTGAATGCCGAGGAGGAGAAGCGCCGCGTGATCGACAACTGCATGCGCAACCGGGGCTACTCGGTCCTGAACTGAGCGGGCTTTACTCGCCGGGTCCGCATGCTAGAACCCGGGTGGTGACGGCCCTGGCCGATTCACGCCTTCCTTGCGGGCCCGCTTGGCGAAACTGGTAGACGCAAGCGACTTAAAATCGCTCGGCATTGCCGTGCCGGTTCGATTCCGGCAGCGGGCACCACGGAAGGAACAATCTGATGTCGCGCAAGATCGTCTGGGTTCTGCTGGCCGGCGCCGCCGCCCTGGGCGGCTGTGCCAGTCCCCGCGCCGATGCCGCCCTCGAGGCGCAGAACAGCCTGATCGGCATGCGGAAGGCCGATCTGGTCTCCTGCGCCGGCGCGCCCAATGCCGCCATGCAGACGGTGCCGGGGGAAGAAGTCCTGACCTATGAAAGCCGGAACATCACCGGCTATCCCTCGGGGCCGAGCTTCGGCGTCGGGGTCTTCGGCGGTTCGGGCAATTTCGGCTATGGCTTCGGCCTGCCGGTCGGCGCGCCGTCCTATGTCGACGACGGCCAGAACTGCCGGGCCAGCTTCACCATCAGGAATGGCGTGGTCGCCCGCGTCGTCTATGGCGGCTCGGACGTCGGTCAGACCCGCCGTCTCGAACAATGCTATCAGATCATCGAGAATTGCCTGCCGCGACCGGCCGGCACGCCCTGACGCCCGCCTGAAAAAAGGAAGCCCGGCCAGAGGGGGATGGCCGGGCTTTACGACCCTGTGCAGGGCTGGGGTGGACCGACGAGGGGCAGGGGCCGGTCCGGGGCAGGTCGTACCCCTCGCGGGGCCTTTCTCGAAAGCCGCTTCGTCAACTGCGGCATGAGGATAGTTTCGCCGGCAATTGGTACGGGTTCCGGGCCGAAATAAGGTCTTTTCGGGGCAGAGCGATTTCTTCGCCCGGAGTCGGATCGGCCCCCGGCCCTGACCGGCACCTGCGAGCCCTTCGCAAGTAAACCCGGCCCGACCGACAGCCACCTTAGACTTTTGTCGGGACGTCGAGGCGATACGCGCTGCGTCGCGATAGGAAGACACGGTTTCGGCTGGACCGATCACTTTCTTTGAGATAATCCGGCGCCTATACTCCCTCGGTCGAAAGGGGTTGGCAGCAGAGTCCGGCTTTCGCCGCATGGCGCGGTGAAGGGGCCGATTCCGTCTGTCGGTCCTGACCCGGCCCCTTCCTCAGCGTTTCACGGGTTCCGCATGGACGAGCTGCTCAAGGAATATCTGCCCATCCTGATTTTCCTCGGGGTGGCGCTGGGCCTCTCGATCGCGATGATCGTGGCCTCGCTCATCGCTGGCGAACAGAAGCCGGATACCGAGAAATTGTCAGCCTACGAATGCGGCTTCGACGCTTTCTCCGATGCCCGCGGCCGATTCGACGTCCGCTTCTACCTCGTCTCGATTCTCTTCATCATCTTCGACCTCGAAGTCGCCTTCCTGTTCCCCTGGGCGATCTCGCTCGGCGACATCGGCGTGTTCGGCTTCTGGTCGATGATGGCTTTCCTCGGCGTTCTCACCGTCGGCTTCTGTTACGAATGGAAGAAGGGGGCTCTCGAATGGGAGTGATCACCAAGCCGGAAGGCGCCATCGTTCCGGTAAAGGACCCGTTCTTCACCGACATCTCGGACGAGCTGGCGGACAAGGGTTTTCTCGTCGCCAATCTCGACAATCTCGTCAACTGGGCGCGCACCGGCTCGCTGTGGTGGATGACCTTCGGCCTCGCCTGTTGCGCGGTCGAGATGATGCATTCCTCCATGCCGCGCTATGACATGGAGCGTTTCGGCGTCGCCCCGCGCGCCTCGCCGCGCCAGTCCGACGTGATGATCGTCGCCGGCACCCTGACCAACAAGATGGCCCCCGCCATGCGCAAGGTCTACGACCAGATGTCGGAGCCGCGCTGGGTCATCTCCATGGGCAGCTGCGCCAATGGTGGCGGTTACTATCATTATTCGTATTCGGTGGTGCGCGGCTGCGACCGCATCGTGCCGGTGGACGTCTATGTGCCGGGCTGCCCGCCCACGGCCGAGGCGTTGCTCTACGGCATTCTGCAGCTGCAGAAGAAGATCCGCCGCACCCAGACGATCGCGAGGTAACGGGCGGATCATGGCGCTCTATCCCAATCCCGAGGCCGTGGCGGCCGAAGTCGCCACCCTCGAAGCCCTGATCGGCAATGAAAAGCTCGGCGTGACCGGGGTCTCCCTCGCTGTCGGCGAAGTGACCGTCACGGCCGAAGCCGGCAAGATCCTCGCTCTCCTGACCTGGCTGAAGGCCGAGCCGTCGCTGCTGCTCGATCAGTTGCTCGATGTCTGCGGGGTCGACTATCCCGAGCGCGACCAGCGTTTCGATGTCGTCTATCACCTGTTGTCGATGCGCAAGAACCTGCGCCTTCGCGTGAAGGTCCGCACCGACGAGGACACGCCGGTTCCCTCGGTCGTCGATCTCTATCCGACCGCCGGCTGGTTCGAGCGCGAGGCCTGGGACATGTACGGCATCTTCTTCGCCGGCAATCCCGATCTGCGCCGTCTCCTCACCGACTATGGTTTCGAGGGGCATCCCTTGCGCAAGGATTTCCCGCTGACCGGCTATGTCGAGCTGCGTTACGACGAAGAACAGAAGCGCGTCGTCTACGAGCCGGTGAAACTGACCCAGGAATTCCGCCGCTTCGACTTCATGAGCCCCTGGGAAGGCGCCAAATACATCCTGCCGGGTGACGAGAAGGCAGCGGCACCCGCCGCGCCGCCCGCGCCCGCGAAGAACTGACGAGGCGTCCAGATGGCCGAAGTCGACATCAAAACCTACAGCCTGAATTTCGGGCCGCAGCATCCGGCGGCCCACGGCGTTCTGCGTCTCGTCATGGAACTCGACGGCGAGATGATCGAGCGCTGCGATCCGCACGTCGGCCTGCTTCATCGCGGCACCGAGAAGCTGATCGAGCACAAGACCTACATGCAGGCGGTGCCCTATTTCGATCGGCTGGACTATGTCTGCCCGATGAATCAGGAACATGCCTTCGTTCTCGCCGCCGAAAAGCTGATCGGCTGTACCATCCCGGAGCGGGCGCAATACATGCGCGTGCTGTGGTGTGAAATCGGCCGCATCACCAACCACCTGATGAACACGATGTCCCACGGCATGGACGTCGGCGCGCTCACCCCGATCCTCTGGGGCTTCGAGGAGCGCGAGAAGCTGATGTGTTTCTACGAGCGGGTCTGCGGCGCGCGCCTGCACGCGGCCTATTTCCGCGTCGGCGGTGTCCACCAGGACATGCCGGCGGGCCTCGCCGAAGACATCATGGCCTGGACCGAGAGCTTCCCCAAGGTGCTGGACGATCTCGAGAATCTGATCGTCGAGAATCGCATCTTCAAGCAGCGCAACGTCGATATCGGCGTCGTCTCGGCCGAGGATGCGATCGCCTGGGGCTTCACCGGGCCGATGCTGCGCGGCTCGGGCGTTGCCTGGGATCTGCGCAAGGCGCAGCCTTACGAAGTCTACGACAAGATGGAGTTCGACGTTCCGGTCGGCCGCCACGGCGACTGCTACGACCGTTTCGTCCTGCGCTTCTATGAAATGCGCGAGTCGCTGAAGATCATCCGCCAGGCCATCCAGCAGATGCCGAAAGGCCCAGTGATGACCGAGGACGGCAAGATCGCCCCGCCGAAGCGCGGCGACATGAAGCGTTCGATGGAAGCCCTGATCCATCACTTCAAGCTCTATACCGAAGGCTTCCACGTTCCGGCGGGCGAGGCTTATGCGGCGGTCGAGGCGCCCAAGGGCGAATTCGCCGTCTATCTCGTCTCGGACGGCAGCAACAAGCCTTACCGGTGCAAGATCCGCGCCCCGGCTTTCGCTCATCTGCAGGCCATGGATTTCATGGCCAAGGGTCACATGCTGGCGGATGCGCCGGCGATCATCGGCAGTCAGGATATCGTGTTCGGGGAGGTCGACCGTTGAGCCATGGCGTAGCGCCCGCGGGCCCGTTCGAACAGCCCGCCAGTTTCGAGTTCTCGGCCGAGAACAAGGCATGGGCAGACAAGATCATCGCGCGCTATCCGGCTGGCCGGCAGCAGAGCGCCATCGTGCCGCTGCTCGACATCGCGCAGCGCCAAAGCGGCGGCTGGCTGCCGCGCGCGGCCATGGAATATCTGGCCGGCCTGCTGGGCATGGCCGTGATCCGTGTCTATGAAGTGGCGTCGTTCTACACGATGTTCAACATGGCGCCGGTCGGAAAGCATCTGGTGCAGGTCTGCACCACGACGCCGTGCTGGCTGCGCGGCTCGGACGCGGTGCTGGCGGCCTGCAAGTCGCGGCTGGGCATCGACATCAACCAGACGACGCCGGATGGCACCTTCAGCCTGATGGAAGCGGAATGCCTGGGCGCCTGCGTGAACGCGCCGATGATGCAGGTCAACGACGATTTCTACGAAGACCTGACGGCGGAAACGACGCTCAAGGTGCTCGATGCGCTGGCACGGGGCGAGACGCCGAAGACCGGCCCGCAGATCGATCGCCAGACGTCCTGCCCCGAGGGCGGGCCGACCACGCTGACCACCTTCAAAGCGGCAGGGGAGTGACGCGATGCTTCAGGACAAGGATCGCATTTTCACCAACCTCTACGGCTTCGAGGACTGGAGCCTGCCGGCGGCCCAGATGCGCGGCGACTGGGACGGCACGGCGGCGATCATCGCCAAGGGGCCGGACTGGATCATCAACGAGATGAAGGCCTCGGGCTTGCGCGGCCGTGGCGGCGCCGGCTTCCCGACCGGCATGAAGTGGTCCTTCATGCCCAAGCAGTCGGACGGCCGCCCGAGCTACCTCGTCGTCAATGCCGACGAATCCGAGCCCGGCACTTGCAAGGACCGCGACATCATCCGTCACGATCCGCAGAAGCTGATCGAAGGTTGCCTGATCGCCGGCTTCGCCATGCGCGCCGTCGCGGCCTATATCTACATTCGCGGTGAATTCATCCAGGAACGCCGCCGGTTGCAGGCCGCCGTCGACCAGGCCTATGAAGCCGGGCTGATCGGCAAGAACGCCGCGGGGTCGGGCTACGACTTCGACGTCTTCGTGCACCATGGCGCCGGCGCCTATATCTGCGGCGAAGAGACGGCGCTGATCCAGAGCCTCGAGGGCAAGAAGGGCCAGCCGCGCCTGAAGCCGCCGTTCCCGGCCGGCGTCGGCGTCTGGGGTTGCCCGACGACCGTGAACAATGTCGAATCCATCGCCGTCGCCCCGACCATCCTGCGCCGGGGCGGTGCCTGGTTCGCCGGCCTCGGCCGGCCGAACAACACGGGTACCAAGGTCTTCTGCATCTCGGGCCATGTGAACAAGCCCTGCAATGTCGAAGAGGAAATGGGCATTCCGCTCAAGGACCTCATCGAGAAGCATTGCGGCGGCGTGCGCGGCGGCTGGGACAATCTGCTGGCGGTGATCCCCGGCGGCTCGTCGGTGCCGATGCTGCCCAAGGCGATCTGCGACGAGGTCCTGATGGACTTCGACAGTCTGCGCGCCCAGCGCTCCGGCCTCGGCACGGCGGCGGTGATCGTGATGGACAAGTCGACCGACCTGATCAAGGCGATCGCCCGTCTGGCCAAGTTCTACAAGCACGAATCCTGCGGCCAGTGCACGCCCTGCCGCGAGGGCACGGGCTGGATGTGGCGCGTCATGGAACGCATGGTCCAGGGCAAGGCCGAGATCGAGGAAATCGATACTCTCCTCGAGGTCACGACCCAGATCGAAGGCCATACCATCTGTGCCCTCGGCGATGCGGCGGCCTGGCCGATTCAGGGCCTGTTCCGGCATTTCCGTCCGGTGGTCGAACAGCGTATCGCGGACTACAAGGCCAGGACCACGTCCCGGGCCGTGGCCGCGGAGTGAGGTGATCCGATGCCCATATTGACCGTTGACGGCAAGACCGTCGAAGTCCCGGCCGGCGCCAACGTGCTGCAGGCCTGCGAAGCGGCCGGCGTCGAGATTCCGCGCTTCTGCTATCACGAGCGCCTGTCGATCGCCGGCAATTGCCGCATGTGCCTCGTCGAGCAGGAAAAGGCGCCGAAGCCCATCGCCTCCTGCGCCATGCCGGCGGCCGACAACATGGTGATCAGGACCAACACCCCGCTGGTGCGCAAGGCGCGCCGGGGCGTGATGGAATTCCTGCTGATCAACCATCCGCTGGATTGCCCGATCTGCGATCAGGGCGGCGAATGCGACCTGCAGGACCAGGCGATGGCCTATGGTTTCGACCAGAGCCGTTACCAGGAAAACAAGCGGGCCGTGTCCGAGAAATACATGGGCCCGCTGATCAAGACGACCATGACCCGCTGCATCCAGTGCACCCGCTGCGTGCGCTTCGCGACGGAAGTGGCCGGTGTCGAGGAAATCGGCGCCATCGGTCGCGGCGAGACCATGGAAATCACCACCTATCTCAACCAGGCGGTGACCTCCAATCTGTCGGGCAATGTCATCGACCTGTGCCCGGTCGGCGCCCTGACCTCCAAGCCCTATGCCTTCGCCGCCCGTCCGTGGGAGCTGAAGAAGACCGAAAGCATCGACGTGCATGACGCGCTCGGCTCGGCGATCCGGGTCGATGCCCGCGGCGCTGGCGTGCTGCGCATCCTGCCGCGGCTGAACGACGACGTGAACGAGGAATGGATCTCGGACAAGACCCGCTTCGCCGTCGACGGTCTCGCCAAGCGCCGTCTCGACCGGCCCTATGTCCGGGTCAATGGCAAGCTGCAGCCGGCGAGCTGGGACGAAGCCTTCGCCGCCATCGGCGCGGCGCTGTCCTCGACCCCGGCGTCCAAGGTCGCGGCGCTGGCCGGCGATCTTGCCGATGCTGAATCGATCAAGGCGTTGAAGGACCTGATGACGGCGATCGGCTCGACCTCGACCGACTGCCGGATCGACGGGGCGAAGCTCGAGGCCTCGGTGCGGGCCTCCTACCTGTTCAATTCCGGCATCGCCGGGATCGAGGAGGCGGATGCCCTGCTGCTGATCGGCAGCGACCCGTCGGCGGAAGCCGCGGTGCTGAACGCCCGTATCCGCAAGCGCTGGCTGAAGGGTGGCTTCAAGGTCGCGGCCATCGGCCCCAAGGTCGACCTGACCTATCGCGCCGAATTCCTGGGCGAGGGGGCGGATGTCCTCGCGGCGCTGGTCGCCGGCCAGGGCTTCGCCGAGGTGCTGAAGGGCGCGCAGAAGCCGGCCATCATCGTCGGCCAGGGCGCGCTGTCCCGCGAGGACGGGGCGGTGATCCTCGGCCTCGCGCATAAGCTCGCGGAAGCGACCGGCGTCGTGAAGGACGGCTGGAACGGCTTCAACGTGCTGCATACCGCGGCATCGCGCGTCGGCGCGCTCGATCTCGGCTTCGTGCCGGGCGAGGGTGGCCTGTCGGTTGGGGACGTCGAGGCGGGCAAGGCGGATTTCGTCTGGCTGCTGGGCGTCGACGAGATCGACATGACCAACCTGAAGGCGCCCTTCGTCGTCTATCAGGGCAGCCATGGCGATGCCGGCGCCCATGTCGCCGACGTCATCCTGCCGGGTGCCGCCTATACCGAGAAGTCGGGCACCTATGTGAATACCGAGGGCCGGGTTCAGCGCACCAAGCGCGCCGTGTTCCCGCCGGGCGATGCCCGCGAGGACTGGGCGATCCTGCGCGCCTTCTCGGACCGTGTCGGCAAGACGCTGCCCTACGACAGCCTCGCGCAGCTGCGGGCCAAGCTGGTCGAGCAGGTGCCGCATTTCGCCGCCCTCGACGAGGTGACGCCCGCCGCTTGGGCGCCTTTCGGCAGCGATGGCGAAATCTCTCCGGCGGCGATCGGTTACGCGATCGAGAATTTCTACCTCACCAATCCGATCGCCCGCGCCTCGGCCACCATGGCCGAATGCGTCGCGGTCAAACAGGAAACGGCTTGCGGTTGCGGCCACAGCCACGGGGCGACGGGCACTCATGGTTAATCTGTTCGCGGAGGCGGTCGTTCCTCTGATCGCGATATCCGCCGAAGTGGTGGGCGTGCTTCTGCCGCTCGTTCTTGCGGCCATCGTCGCCGTGGCGGCCCTGGTGTGGCGCGAACTCGCGCCGCATCTGGCCCCCACCGGCGCTTGATCTGTAGTCGAGGCGGGTGAAATGGGCGAAATGCTCCTCGAATTCCTGATCATCCTCGCGAAGATTTTCGCGATCGTGGTGCCGCTCCTCGTCGCGGTCGCCTTCACGACCCTGCTCGACCGCAAGGTCTGGGCGATGATGCAGTTGCGCCGGGGGCCGAACGTGGTCGGCCCCTTCGGTCTGCTGCAGCCCTTCGCCGATGGTCTGAAGCTGCTGACCAAGGAAACGATCATTCCGGCGGGCGCCAACAAGGGCGTCTTCCTGATCGCGCCGGTGCTGACCTTCACCCTGGCGCTGATCGCCTGGGCGGTCATTCCCTTCGGCGACGGCGTCGTGCTCGCCGACATCAATGTCGGCATCCTCTATCTCTTCGCGATCTCGTCGCTCGGTGTCTATGGCATCATCATGGGCGGCTGGGCGTCGAACTCGAAGTATCCCTTCCTGGGCGGGCTTCGCTCGGCGGCGCAGATGGTGTCCTACGAAGTCTCGATCGGCTTCGTCATCGTCACCGTCCTGCTCTGCGTCGGCTCGCTGAACCTCAACGACATCGTGAAGGCGCAGGAACACATCTGGTTCGCGATTCCGCTGTTCCCGATGTTCATCGTTTTCTTCATCTCGGCCCTGGCTGAAACCAATCGCCCGCCGTTCGATCTGCCGGAAGCGGAGTCCGAACTGGTGGCCGGTTTCCAGATCGAATATTCGTCGATGGCCTTCGCGCTGTTCATGCTCGGCGAATACGGCAACATGATCCTGATGAGCGCGATGACCGCGCTGCTGTTCCTCGGCGGCTGGCAGCCCATCTCGATCTTCGGCCTCCTCGACTGGATCCCGGGTCCGATCTGGTTCTTCGCCAAGACCTTCGTCATCCTCTTCACCTTCTGCTGGGTGAAGGCGACCGTGCCGCGCTATCGTTACGATCAGCTGATGCGCCTCGGGTGGAAGGTCTTCCTGCCGTTCTCGCTGTTCTGGCTCGTGCTCACGGCCGGCGTTCTGGTCAGCTTCGGCTGGCTGCCGGTCAAGGGCTGAGGAGGGGCTGACATGGCATTTCTCGACCGTACCGCCCGCGCCTTTCTGCTGACCGAACTGGTCAAGGGAATGCTGCTGACCTTCAGCTATTCCTTCAAGAAGAAGGCGACGATCAACTATCCCTACGAAAAGGGCCGCCTGTCCCCGCGCTTCCGGGGCGAGCACGCGCTGCGCCGTTATCCCAATGGCGAGGAACGCTGCATCGCCTGCAAGCTGTGCGAGGCGATCTGCCCGGCGCAGGCCATCACCATCGAGGCCGAACCACGCGACGACGGCAGCCGCCGGACCACGCGCTACGACATCGACATGACGAAATGCATCTACTGCGGCTTCTGCCAGGAAGCCTGCCCGGTCGATGCCATCGTCGAGGGGCCGAATTTCGAGTTCGCGACCGAAACCCGCGAGGAGCTGATGTACAACAAGGACAAGCTGCTCGCGAACGGCGAGCGGTGGGAGCGCGAGATCGCGGCGAATATCGCCGCCGACGCGCCCTATCGGTGAGGGGGCGATCGTGACAATTTCCGCACTCGTCTTCTATCTCTTCGCGACCATCACCGTCGGCTCGGCGGTCATGGTCATCTCGTCGCGGAACCCGGTGCATTCCGTGCTGTTCCTGATCCTCGCCTTCTTCAATTCGGCCGGGCTGTTCCTGCTGCTCGGCGCCGAGTTCCTGTCGATGATCCTCGTCATCGTCTATGTCGGCGCGGTCGCGGTGCTGTTCCTCTTCGTCGTCATGATGCTGGACGTGAACTTCACCGAACTGCGGCAGGGCTTCCTGCAGTATCTGCCGGTAGGCGGGCTGATCGGCCTCATCCTGCTGGTCGAATTGCTGCTGATCGTCGGCTCGTGGACGATGATCCCGGATGTCGGCGCCTTCGCGGCGGCGCGGGCGCCGGATATCGCGGCGGTGTCCAATACCGACGCGATCGGCCGGATCATGTACACGCAGTATCTGCTGCCGTTCCAGGGCGCCGGCCTCATCCTGCTGGTCGCCATGATCGGCGCCATCGTGCTGACGCTGCGGCATCGTCCGGGCGTGAAGCGCCAGGTGATTTCGGCTCAGGTCTCGCGCACCATGAAGACCGCGGTCGAGGTCAAGAAAGTCCAGCCGGGGCAGGGGATCTGAGCCATGGAAATCGGGCTTGGCCATTATCTGACCGTGGCGGCGATCCTCTTCGTGATCGGCGTCTTCGGCATCTTCCTGAACCGGAAGAACGTCATCATCATCCTGATGTCGATCGAACTCATGCTGCTGGCGGTGAACCTGAATCTGGTCGCCTTCTCCAGTTTCCTGGGCGATCTCGCGGGGCAGATCTTCGCGCTCATCATCCTGACCGTTGCCGCGGGCGAGGCGGCGATCGGTCTTGCCATCCTCGTCATCTATATCCGCAACCGCGGCTCCATCGCGGTTGAGGATATCAATCTCATGAAGGGCTGACGGCATGATCGCGGCCATTGTATTTCTGCCGCTGCTCGGGGCCGTCATTGCCGGCTTCTTCGGGCGGCTGATCGGAGCGCGTGGGGCGCAGCTCGTCACCTCGGTCCTGCTGGTCGTCGCGGCCGTGCTGTCGTGGATCGTCTTCCTCGGGGTCGCCGACCACGAGGGCGGTGTCCAGAAGCTGCACCTGATGACCTGGATCCTCTCGGGCGCGCTCGAGGTGGACTGGGCGCTGCGGGTCGACACGCTGACCGCCGTCATGCTGGTGGTGGTCAACAGCGTCTCGGCGCTGGTGCACATCTATTCCGTCGGCTATATGGCCGAGGATCCGCATATTCCACGCTTCCACGCCTATCTGTCGCTGTTCACCTTCGCCATGCTGATGCTGGTGACCGCCGATAATTTCGTGCAGGTCTTCTTCGGCTGGGAAGGCGTCGGCCTCGCCTCCTATCTGCTGATCGGCTTCTGGTACAAGAAGCCCTCGGCCAACGCGGCGGCGATCAAGGCCTTCGTCGTCAACCGCGTCGGTGACTTCGGCTTCGCCCTCGGCATTTTCGCGATCTTCCTCGTTTTCAACAATCTGTCGTTCGACGCGGTCTTCGCGGCGGCCGGCAGCGAAGCGGGCAAGACCTTCAACTTCCTCGGCTATGACGTCGACATCCTGACGACGATCTGCCTGCTGCTGTTCGTCGGCTGCATGGGCAAGTCGGCGCAGCTCGGCCTGCACACCTGGCTGCCGGACGCGATGGAGGGGCCGACCCCGGTTTCCGCCCTCATCCATGCCGCGACCATGGTCACCGCCGGCGTCTTCCTCGTCGCCCGCTGCTCGCCCCTGTTCGAGCATGCGCCCTTCGCCCTCGAGGTGGTGACGGTGGTCGGCGCGACCACGGCCTTCTTCGCGGCGACGGTCGGTCTCGTCCAGAACGACATCAAGCGCGTGATCGCCTATTCGACCTGCTCGCAGCTCGGTTATATGTTCTTCGCGGCGGGTGTCGGGGCCTATGAAGCGTCGGTGTTCCATCTCTTCACCCACGCCTTCTTCAAGGCCCTGCTGTTCCTCGGCGCCGGTTCGGTCATCCATGCGATGCACCACGAACAGGACATGCGCCACATGGGCGGCACCTGGAAATACATCAAGCTGACCTATGCGATGATGTGGATCGGCAACCTCGCGCTCGCGGGGGTGCCACCCTTCGCCGGCTTCTTCTCGAAGGACATGATCCTCGAGGTTGCCTATGCGGCCCATACGGGGGTCGGCAATTACGCCTTCACCCTCGGCATCATCGCCGCCGGTTTCACCGCCTTCTATTCGTGGCGCCTGCTGTTCATGACCTTCCACGGCGAGAAGCGCTGGGGCGGCCATGGCCATGGTGATCACGGCCATGACGACCACGGCCACGGTCATACCCCGCACGAAAGCCCGTGGGTGATGACCATCCCGCTGCTGGCTCTCGCGGTCGGTGCGATGTTCGCCGGTTATGTCTTCTTCGACGATTTCGTCGGGGAAGGGCGCGAAGCCTTCTGGGGCGGGTCGATCTTCGTCTCCGAGGCCAACAAGGTGATCGAGCACGCCCATCATGTGCCGGAATGGGTGAAGCTGCTGCCCCTGGTGGTGACCGCGCTCGGCATCTTCGTCGCCTGGGTCTTCTATATCGCCAAGCCCAGGTGGCCGGCGGCCCTGGCCGCGACCCACCGCGAGGCCTACGCCTTCCTGCTGAACAAGTGGTATTTCGACGAACTCTATAACCTGGTGTTCGTCGGCGGCGCCCGCGCGCTCGGCCGGTTGTTCTGGAAGGGCGGCGATGGCGCGATCATCGACGGCCTCGGCCCCAACGGCATCTCGGCCCGCGTCCTCGACGTGGCTCGGCGGGCGGTCCGGCTGCAGTCGGGCTTCGTCTACCACTATGCCTTCGCGATGCTGATCGGCGTCGCGGTGCTTGTTTCCTGGTATGTCTACAAGATGGGCGTGACGCCATGATCGCGGACCTGGCCCAAGGGTGGCCGATACTCTCGGTAGTCACCTTCCTGCCGCTCGTCGGCGCGCTCCTCATTCTGCTCACGCGGGGTGAGGGCGAGGCGACGGAGCGGAGCATCCGCTCGATCGCCCTGATCACGACGATCGTGACCTTCCTCGTCTCGCTCATCCTGTGGGCGGGCTTCCGGGAGGGCACGGCCGAATTCCAGTTCGTGGAAAAACACGCCTGGATCGGCGAGACCATCACCTATCACATGGGCGTGGACGGGATTTCGATCCTCTTCATCATCCTGACCACCTTCCTGATGCCCCTGTGCATCCTCGCCTCGGACGTGATCCACACGCGGGTGAGGGAATACATGGTCGCCTTCCTGGTGCTCGAGACACTGATGCTTGGTGTCTTCTGCGCCCTCGACCTCGTGTTGTTCTACCTGTTCTTCGAGGCCGGCCTCATTCCGATGTTCCTGATCATCGGCATCTGGGGCGGGCCGCGGCGGATCTACGCGACCTTCAAGTTCTTCCTCTACACGCTGCTCGGCTCGCTGCTCATGCTGCTCGCGATCATCGCGATCTACCTGACAGCGGGCACGACCGACGTCGTTGAGCTGATGCAGTTCAACTTCCCCGTGGGGATGCAGTACTGGCTGTGGCTGGCCTTCTTCGCGTCCTTCGCGGTGAAGGTGCCGATGTGGCCGGTGCATACCTGGCTGCCGGATGCCCACGTCGAGGCGCCGACGGCGGGCTCGGTCATCCTGGCCGGCGTCATGCTGAAGATGGGTGGCTATGGCTTCATCCGGTTCTCGCTGCCGCTGTTCCCGGATGCCTCGCTCTATTTTGCCCCGCTGATGTTCGGTCTGTCGGTGGTCGCGATCATCTATACGTCGCTGGTCGCCCTCGTTCAGGAAGACATGAAGAAGCTGATCGCCTATTCGTCGATCGCGCACATGGGTTTCATCACCATGGGCATCTTCACCTTCACCGAACAGGGGCTGCAGGGCGCGGTCATCCAGATGATCAGCCACGGCGTGGTCTCGGGCGCGCTGTTCCTTTGCGTCGGCGTCGTCTACGACCGGCTGCATACCCGCGAGATCGCCCGTTACGGCGGCCTCGTGAGCCGGATGCCGGTCTATGCCTTCGTCTTCATGCTGTTCACCATGGCGACGGTCGGCCTGCCGGGCACGTCGGGCTTCGTCGGTGAATTCCTCATCCTCACCGGCACGTTCAAGGCCAGCACGCTGACGGCCTTCCTCGCCGCGACGGGCCTCATCCTCGGTGCCGCCTATTCGCTGTCGCTCTATCGGCGGGTGATATTCGGGGAACTGGTCCATGCCGACCTGAAGGACATGAAGGACCTGAACTGGCGCGAGATCGGCACCTTCCTGCCGCTGATGCTGACCGCGCTGTGGATCGGCATCTATCCGACCTATTTCACGACTGCCACCGATGCCTCGGTGCAGAATCTGATCACCCAATTCCGCGCCAAGATCGCGGCGAATGCCGCCCCGGCGGCACCCGCCGATGCGGCGCCCGAGGCTGGCCAAGGGACGGGCAACTGATGACGTCGACATTGTCTGCGGATCTCGCGCTGATTATCCCCGAGCTGATCCTGGCGGTCGGCGCCCTGGCCCTGCTGCTGGTCGGTGCCTATCGGGGCGAAGGCAGCAGCCGTGTTGTCGGGATCGGCGCCATGGCGGTGATCCTGGCGGCGCTCTATTTCACCGTCTGCGCCGGCTCGGCCGAAACCGTCCATGGCTTCCATGACATGGTGGTGATCGATGGTTTCGGTCGCTTCATGAAGGTGCTGGTGCTGATCGGCGCCCTCGCGGCGATTCCGATGTCGGTCGATTTCCTCAAGCGCGCGGGGGTCGATCGTTTCGAGTTCCCGGTGCTCATCCTGCTGGCGACCGCCGGCATGATGCTGATGGTGTCGGCCAACGACCTGATCACGCTTTATGTCGGGCTGGAGCTGCAATCGCTGGCGCTCTATGTCCTCGCCGCCTTCATGCGCGACGATGCCCGTTCGACCGAAGCCGGTCTGAAATATTTCGTCCTCGGCGCCCTGTCGTCGGGGATGCTGCTTTACGGCTGCTCGCTGATCTATGGCTTCTCGGGCACGACCAATTTCACCGATCTGGCCAAGGGCATCGCCACGCTGGGTGGCCATGGCGCCAGCATCGGCATTGTCATCGGTATCGTCTTCCTCGTTGCCGGCCTTGCCTTCAAGGTCTCGGCCGTGCCGTTCCACATGTGGACGCCGGACGTCTATGAAGGTTCGCCGACGCCGGTCACCGCCTTCTTCGCGGCGGCGCCCAAGGTGGCGGCCATGGCGCTGTTCCTGCGCGCGCTGACGACGCCCTTCGGGGAGATCGTCGGCCAGTGGCAGCAGATCATCATCTTCGTCTCGATCGCTTCCATGCTGCTCGGCGCCTTCGCGGCGATCGGCCAGACCAACATGAAGCGCCTGCTGGCCTATTCCTCGATCGGCCATGTCGGCTATGCCCTGGTCGGTCTTGCCGCCGGGGGCGAGCAGGGCATTCGCGGCGTTCTCGTCTACATGACGATCTATCTCGTCATGACGCTGGGCACCTTCGGCGTGCTGCTCGTCATGCGGAAGGATGGCAAGCCGGTCGAGACCATCGTCGATTTCGCCGGCCTCGGCCGCACCCATCCGTGGCTGGCCTTCGTCATGGCCAGCTTCATGTTCTCGCTCGCCGGCATTCCGCCGCTGGCGGGGTTCTTCGCCAAATTCTACGTCTTCCTGGCGGCGATGGAGCAGGGGCTCTACACGCTGTCGGTCATCGGTATGCTGTCCAGCGTCGTCTCCGCCTTCTACTATCTGCGCATCGTGAAGGTGATGTATTTCGACGCGCCCGAAGGCCAGCTGGAGACGCCCCTCCCGCTCGCCTCGCGCATCGTGGTGACGGTGACGGGCACGCTGACGGTGCTCTACTTCGTCGTTCCGGGGGCGCTGGTCGCGGTCGCCGGCGCGGCGGCCAAGACCCTCGTCCGCTGACGGCATGGTGACGCCGGTCGGAGGACAGGAAAGAACGGGGATCGCCGGCTGGCGTGTCCTCCATTTCGACGAGATCGACTCGACGAACGAGGAGGCACGCCGCCGCGCCGCCGCCGGTGACGAAGGTGACCTTGCCCTGCAGGCCGATGTCCAGACCGCGGGGCGCGGCCGTCGTGGCCGGGCCTGGATATCCACCCCCGGCAACCTGATGTTCAGCCTGCTGCTGCGACCAAAGGCAGGTCCCGCGCGGGCGGCGGAATTGTCCTTCGCCACGGCGGTCGCGCTTCACGAAGCCCTGGCCCAACTGACCGGCGAGGGCTTCCGCTTTCAGCTGAAATGGCCGAATGACGTGCTGCTCGACGGGGCCAAGGTCGCCGGCATCCTGCTGGAATCGGCGACCGGCGGCGATGGTGCGCTGGAATTCCTCGTTATCGGGGCGGGGGTCAATCTGGCTCATTTCCCCGACAACACGCCCTATCCGGCGACCTCCATAAAGGCTACCCTCGGGCACCGGGTCGCGGTTCAGACCGCGCTCGACGAAGTCCTGACCCGTCTCGGCCACTGGATCACGGTCTGGGAACGGGACGGTTTCGCACCCATCCGCGAGGCCTGGATCAGCCGGGCCGCCGGCCTTGGCGAGCGGATCACCGTTCGCCTGTCAGACGAGACGATCGAAGGGGTTTTCGCCGGATTGCGCCCGGACGGTGCCCTCGACCTTCTGCTCGATAGCGGCGCCTCGCGCGCCATAACCGCCGGGGACGTGTTCCTGCCCGGTGTCGTCGGAGTGAGTGTTTGACCAGACCTAAGGGCGGCAAGACCCAGCCGGGATATTTCAACCGCAAGCCCCGGGCGGACGAATTGCTGTTCGTGCCCCTCGGCGGTTCGGGCGAGATTGGCATGAACCTCAATCTCTACGGTCACGCCGGCAAGTGGCTGATGCTCGATCTCGGCATGACCTTCGCCGACAGCCGGATGCCCGGCATCGATCTGATCATGCCGGATCCGACCTTCATCGAGGACCGGAAGGACGATCTGATCGCGATCGTCCTCACCCACGCCCATGAGGACCATATCGGCGCCGTGCCCTATCTGTGGGACCGGCTGCAGTGCCCCATCTACGCGACGCCCTTCACGGCCGCCCTCGTGCGCCGCAAGCTGCAGGAAGTCGGGCTGGAGCGCGAGGTCGAGCTGAACATCCTGCCGATGAACGGCAAGGTCACCCTCGGCCCCTTCGCCTGCGAATTGATCACGCTGACCCATTCGATCCCCGAGCCGAATGCCGTCGCGATCGAAACCGCCCTTGGCACGATTCTGCACACCGGCGACTGGAAGCTGGACCCGGAGCCGCTGATCGGCCCGACCGCCGACCGCAAGCGGCTGGAGGAGTTGGGCAGCAGCGGCATCCTCGCCATGATCTGCGATTCGACGAATGTGTTCTCCCCCGGCACCTCCGGTTCGGAAGCCGCGGTGCGGGAGAGTCTGATCGAGATGATCGCGCCGTTGACCGGGCGGGTCGCGGTCACCACCTTCGCTTCCAATGTCGCGCGGATTTCCTCGATCGGCGTCGCCGCGGCGGCGGCCGACCGCCATCTGGTGCTGGTCGGGCGCTCCATGCACCGGGTGGTCGAGGCCGCCAAGGAAACCGGCTATCTGACCGATCTGCCGCCCACCCTCGACGAGGACGAGGCCGGCTATCTGCCCAAGGACAAGGTGCTCTATCTCTGCACCGGCAGCCAGGGCGAGCCCCGGGGTGCCATGGCCCGCATCGCGCGGGGCGAGCATCGCCATATCGCGCTGGGCCGAGGCGATACCGCGATCTTTTCCTCGAAGATCATTCCGGGCAACGAGATCCCGCTCGGCGAGACCCATAACCAGCTGGCGACGGCGGGGGTGCGGGTGATCACCGAGAAGGGCAACTTCATCCATGTCTCGGGCCATCCCAACAGGGACGAACTGGCCGCCATGTATGCCTGGGTGCGGCCCGAGATTTCGGTGCCGGTCCATGGCGAGGCGCGGCACCTCGTGGAACATGCGGCCTTCGCCCGCACGCTTCAGGTTCGCCACGCCCCGATCATCAAGAATGGCGATGTGCTGCGCCTTGCTCCCGGCGAGCCCGAGTTCATCGGCGTCGTCGAATCCGGCCGCCTCGCCCTCGATGGCGATATCCTGGTGGAGGTCGACGATCCGGCCGTGGTCGCGCGGCGGAAGATCAGCTTCGCCGGCCATGTCGTCGTCACCCTGGTGCTGGACGCCAGGGGCAAGCTGGCGGCCGATCCCGATGTCGTCCTCGCCGGCCTCGCCGAGGAGGAGGGCGGGGACCTCGCCGCCGAGATCGTCGACGCGGTTCAGGCCGCCTTGCCGAAGGGCCGGGGCGGCGA
>NZ_JBAQRT010000203.1:0-2406 GCF_049306435.1 Zavarzinia sp. | reverse complement strand
GGCTTCAGGTGCTGCGCAATGCCGCCCTGGGCTTTGCCCGCGCGGGCGAAACCGCGGGGGCCGTCGCCGCCGCCGATCAGGCGCTGGAGCATCTGGGCGATGCGCCCGATGCCCGCGAACAGGCCTTCGTCCTGCTCGATCTCGGCACGGCGCTCGGTCTTGCCGGCGACGGCGACCGGGCCCGTCAGGCCTTCGCCGGCGCGGTCGAGGCAGTGCGCGGCCTGACGCCCGAGACCCTGGGCGAGATTCAGGGCTATGTCCCCGGGGCGGCCATCGCCGGCAACCTGACGGGCTTCGGCATCGAATTCGCCCGCGCCCTGCCCGATATTGTCGTCCGTGACATCGCCCTGCGCGGCGCCGTCGCCGCCCTCGTCGACGGCGGTCGCCTGGCCGAGGCGCAGGCCATCGCGGGCGAAATCCAGGATGGGCAGATCCGCGACGCGGCCCTGCAATATGTCGTCAATGGCGCGGCCGAAGCCGCCAATGTCCAGGTCGCCGCCGCTGCCGCCGAAGCCATCGCCGGCCAGCAGGCCCGGCAGTCGGCGACCGGCGCCGTGGCCGAGCGGCTGGCCCGCAACGGCGACGTGAACGGTGCCTTCGACGCCCTCGGCCGTATGGCCGAATCGCCCGAGAGGGAGGACGTGGCGCTCGAACTTGCGGGCATTTTCGCCGACAGCGGTAATGTCGAGGCGGTGCAACGCGCCGTCGCCGAAGTGCAGAGCACCGAGAACCGCGAGATCGGCACGGCCAATCTCGCCCTGGCGCAGCTCGCCGCGGGCAATGCGGTCGCCGGACTGGAAGCGGCCCGCGGCCTGACCGAGCCGACCCTGCGCGCCCTCGTTCTGGCCCGCATCGCGACCCGGATCGGCGGGCAGCCGATCGACGCGCCGACGCTGATCGCGCCGACCGCCGAATAGGATCGCGTCAGAAGCCTGGCGGGGGCAGCGTGCCGATCTGCGGGCCGCTGTAAAGCCCGCCGGCCGAATCGCGGACGGCGGCGGGCGGTACGAAGACCTTGGCGCAATAAATGATGTTGCCGCCGCCGAAGATGCCCGAAACGATGCCGGCGGGGTCGACGAAGGCGGTGACTTCGCAATCCTGCGCGACCGCCTTGCCGTCCACCATGGCCTCGCCCTTGCGCGACCAGATCGCGATGGTGCCGCCGTCCGAGGCGGGACGCTGGCGGCTGGGCGGGCCGAAATCCTTCTCGAGGGTGGTGACGGGCTTGCCCTGGTAAAGCTCCATGTGGTCGCCGAAGGCGGCCCGTGCCGGCGCCGTCAGGTCGGGGACCGGCGCCGCGGCGCGGGGGGGCTGACGGGCGCAGCCGGCGACAAGAAGCAGCGTGGCCAGAACGGAGACGGCGAAGGGGGCAGGGCGCAAGACGGGAACTCGGTAAAGGGGCGGCCAGCCTAGCGGTTAGCGGCAGGCATCGAAAGGCCCCATGTCGACGTGGAAATGATCGCGGTGATCGGCGTTGTAGTCGGGGCCGAGCACGACCTTGAACAATCCGCAGGCGCCATCGCGCAGGCGGATCAGGAAGCGGCCCTCCGCCCCCGGACGGCCCCAGTCGCCCGCCAGCGTGACATGTCTGCCGTCCGCCAGCACGAAGCCGGCGAGATCGATCGCGTTCGCCTTGGCGTGCTCGCTGCGCCGCCGGCTCTCCTCGCGGCCGATGTTGCGGCAATTATAGGTGCCGTAATCCTCGATCCGCGTCACACGGCTGCCCAGCAGCTTTTCCGCCGCCGGCTGCAGGATCTGGCGCTCGAACAGGACGAGGCCCGCGGCCATGGCGCAGGTCAGCACCACGGGTTCGCGAAAACGTGCCTTCTCGCCCTGAAGGCGCAGGGCGTCGGCGAAGCCGCAGCCTTCGATGATCGGCCGGTCGGGCATCGGCGTGAACGCGACGCGGGCGGCTTTCAGCACCGCGAGACAGGCGACCGGATCCTCGATCAGGGCGTGAAGCTGGCGCGCGGTGAACAGACCCGGCGGCGCGCCGAGGTCGAGCCGGCCCCAGGGATCGTCCCCCGGCGCCAGCCAGCCCCGGACATGGGCGAGCCACAGCGTGGCCCCGCCGAGAGCGCACAGCAGGATGACGCCGGCGATCAGCCGCGGCAGGAGATGGCGCATGGCGCGAGAATTTGCTGTGGCACTTGACGGCGCTTCCGGCGATTCGGCTAATCGCCACAGTCTATCTCTCCGCGAAGGGGCGGCGCAGCCTGTGCTTGACGAGTTCCTGATCATCCTCGCCGCGCAACCGGTGGTGCCCGCGCTCGCGGCCCTGCTGATCGATCGGCTGTGGCCGCGCGCCAGTGCCCGGCCGCCGGAGATGGTGGCGCGTGTCGTCGCGTCGCTCGTCGAGCGGCTGAACCGGGAAGGCCGGCCGGCGGCGACCCGGCAGATGCGGGG
>NZ_JBAQRT010000202.1:0-2740 GCF_049306435.1 Zavarzinia sp. | reverse complement strand
ACTCACCACCACCTGAATTTATAGAAAAATATCGTGGATATGGGGCCCCAATTATGAGCCGCTTTGAGAGGAACGGAGCGATATTTATTAAAACATGCTGAATGATAAAGATTAAGAAATTAAAGATATTAGCCCTATGGGCAAACAGAAGCAGCAACTGTGAATTTGCTGCATACACAAGGAGGTAGATTATGACGAAGGAGAGAAAAGTCGGCGTGAAGGAAGTCAACGTGAAGGAACAAGTGAAAGGGAAAACAAAAGGTAAATCCCGTGCTGTAGAGGGGGCGCTTACGGCAACGGAAATGAGGCGCAGACGAGGTGTAGTAGTGCCGTTAGAAGGTCTATACCCAGAGTGGATTTATTGCAAGGGTAGCAAGATATGGTATTGCGTGGAAAAGAAACGCATGTGGGTCAACTTGAAATCAGTATGCCACGCCCTGAAATTGGATCCAGCACCCCATATCAAAAGGATTATGGAAGACCGGAGATACAAGAAAGGCGTTCTTAAGCGCAGATATACTAGCGGGAAAGAATACGAAGAAGTCCATCTTCCTGCGGAAATGATGACGGCCTGGCTGTTTACCATCAGTACTCAGGATGTAGATCCAGTGAGGAGGAAAAAGCTCATCTCCTATCAACGGTGCTTGTGCAAGAGCATTATTTACTATGGGGCCGACTACAGTACGCGCATACTACAGGATGAGGATATACGGACAATGAAGAAAGTAAAGCATCTTTGCGAGCAGATTGAAAAATTCGCAAATGATCTGCGAGACTATTGCGAGGATTTCAAGCTTATTAGAGGGGAGATAAATTCCATGCAGGCGAAGGAGGGTCAGACAAGAACTCCTGTGTCAGAAGCAGGACTTGAGAGTCCGCCCAAATTTAAACAGAATCTTTTTTTAGAAGCTCTTAAGATACAAAGGGGAAAGTAATAACAAAGTCCGGTAAGATATACGTCGATAGTCGATGTGTGTCTCGGGCTAACAGAGGAGAAGAGAAATGGGAAATCAGGAATCGCAAGTCGGCCTTCAAGAAGGAAGTAAAACTGAAGGGGTCGTGCCGTCGAATGTAGCCGATGCTGACGCACAGACGGTACCGCCTGTGAAGCGTAAGAGGGGTCGCCCACGCAAAATCAGGCCGGAGGAGGCTATGCCTTCACAGGTAAGTATTCAGGACGCCGGAAAGGAGAAGGTGATAAACAGGTAACAATAGGGAGAGTAGGTCGGATCAGAGTGCACCTGATTCGGCTCATGCCCTCAATATCAGTACATGTCATAAAGGATCGACCCGCCGTAAAATAGGATTAGGTGTGGTGATATCACCACACGTGCGGATATCCGCACGGGTAGACGCTGATCGCCGGAAAATCCGGCTGGCATTCTGTTTTCACCAATTATGGTGTCCAAAAGGGGCGTCTCCCTCATGTGACCATCCACCCCCCCATGACCAACTCCCCTCGGGGAAGCTGGCCAGCTAACCGGGTCACTACCCGGTCTCTACCCGGCCTCTACCTTTTTATATATACTTATGGGTTAATGTTTTACATATATACGGCGGTATAATTCACCATGCCCCCCCTTAAAATTGCCATGTCTAAGTACCGGGTACGTGGAAATTACCCCCAAGGTAATCAGCGGAAAGGAGAGCGGTAGGACGTAAAATGTCCGAAGTACCATGTCAATTTGTCTTGTATAGAGAATCTGGAAGTTCAATTGTGACGGCTCCCTGTTGAATACGAGGGTGCATGTGCTATTTTTTAGTTTACTAATCCGTACACATAGGAATTCTTATGGACCAATCTACCCACAATAAAATCGTCTCCTTCATCTGGGGTATAGCCGACGATGTACTCCGCGACCTCTTCAAGCGAGGTAAATACCCTGATGTAATCCTCCCGATGTGCGTACTGCGCCGTCTTGACGCCGTGCTTGAACCCACAAAGGAAGCCGTCCTGGAAACCAAGAAGATGCTGGACAAGGCCGGAATCACTGAACAGCGTGCAGCCCTCTGCAAGTCTGCCGCCCAGGCGTTCTACAATACCTCCAAGTTTACTCTGCGCGACCTCAAATCCCGGGCCAGCCAGCAGCAGCTCAAGGACGACTTCGAAGCCTATCTGGACGGTTTCTCCCCAAACGTCCAGGACATCCTGGAGAACTTCAAATTCCGCAACCAGATATCTACCCTCTCAAAGGCCGATGCTCTTGGCACCCTCATATCGAAGTTACTTGATCCTGAAATCAACCTGAGCCCAGACCCAGTTCTCAACAGCGACGGCTCGGTGAAACAGCCCGGCATGGACAACCATTCAATGGGCACTGTCTTTGAGGAGCTTGTCCGGAAGTTCAACGAGGAAAACAATGAGGAGGCCGGTGAACACTGGACTCCCCGTGATGCCGTAAAGCTCATGGCTAATCTCATTTTCCTTCCGGTGTCCAAGCAGATTCAGTCAGGAACATATCTGCTCTATGACGGTGCTCTCGGAACCGGTGGAATGCTGACAGTAGCTGAGGAAACGCTGCAGGAGATTGCAGGTGGCCAGAAAAAGCAGGTCAAGACACATCTATATGGTCAGGAGATAAATCCTGAGACTTATGCCATCTGCAAGGCCGACATGATCCTGAAGGGAGAAGGCGAAAGCGCTGACCACATAGTAGGCGGGGCCGAGTGGTCCACCCTATCTCATGACGCCTTCCCATCACTGGACTTTGATTTCATGCTTTCCAATCCTCCGTACGGC
>NZ_JBAQRT010000201.1:0-2054 GCF_049306435.1 Zavarzinia sp. | reverse complement strand
CAGCCGGCGGCGGCCAGCAGGGCGTCGTCGCCCTCGAGGCTGGCCGCCCGGTCGACGACGACGAGATCGGCCGGCACCGATGCCACGTCGGACAGGTTTCCCAGGCGGGTGACGGCGAAGCCCGCGTCGGCCAGCGGATCGGCCAGGGCGCGCGCCAGCACCTCGTCGGCGACGGCGACGAGGATGCGAGGGGGCGGGGCCTTGGTCCGGGGGCGATTCGTCATGCCCCGGGATTCTGCGGCCGGTCGGGCGATGCTGCAAGCAAGGCCTGCGGCGGCGAGGCCGCCGTTGAAGACAACGCACGTGGCGGCGATGCCGACGTTGAAGGCCCTGCGGCGGCGAGGCCGCCGGTGAGGGTAAGGCGTGTGGCGGATCTGCCGATGGCGCGGGAGAGTCATGCCGGGGCGTCGTTCATCACGGGCTGCAACGGCGTGCGACTTGTGCTTAGACTGCGCGCCATGTCTTCGCCCTTTGGTCCCGCACCCGTTTCCGCCCTCGTGGTCGTCGATCGCGCCGTCTCCGAATTGCGGCGTGGCCTCGACGTCGTTGTCACCGACGATGCCGGCCAGCGCCTGCGCATCGCCGCCGCCGAATATGCGACGCCGGACCGTCTGGCCGGTTTCGCGGGCGAGAATGCCCGGCTGTTGCTGACCAGCCGGCGGGCCGCCACGCTGAAACTGCGGCCGCTGGTCGGCGATCCCATCGCCCTGCCGCTGGCGGGCCAGCTCGATGCCGCGACCATCGCTTCCCTCGCGGATCCGACGCTTGATCTCGACAATCCCCTGCGCGGGCCGTTCTCGATCCTGCGGCGGGCGCCGATGGCGGCGGAATTCGCCGCCGTGAAGCTGATGAAACTGGCGCGCCTGTTGCCGGCCGCCCTTGTCGTCGAGGCGACGGCGGCGGACGATGGGCTGCTGGAAGTTTCAGCCTCGGCGATCACGGATTACGACGACGCGGCGGCCCGGGGCCTGCGCATCGTCTCCGACGCGCGGGTGCCGCTGGCCGATGCCGAACAGGCGCGGATCATCGGCTTTCGCCCGGCGGATGGCGGGATCGAGCATCTGGCGATCCTGATCGGCGATCCGCCCCGGCGCGAGCCGGTGCTGAGCCGGCTGCATTCCGAATGTTTCACCGGCGATCTTCTGGGCTCCCTGCGCTGCGATTGCGGTGAGCAGTTGCGCGGGGCGATTCGCACCATCGCGGCGGCGGGTGGCGGCGTCGTCCTGTATCTCGCGCAGGAAGGCCGGGGCATCGGCCTCATGAACAAGCTGAAGGCTTACCGCCTGCAGGATCAGGGCTTCGACACGGTCGAGGCCAACGAGCGCCTGGGCTTCGACCCGGACGAGCGCATCTTCCGCCCCGCGGCGGAAATGCTGCGGCTGATGGGTTTCGATGCCGTGCGGCTGCTGACCAATAATCCCGAGAAGGTCGCCGGGCTGAAGGCCAGCGGCATCAATGTGGTCGAGCGGGTGCCCCACGCCTTCCCCGCCAACAATCACAATGAATTCTATCTCGCGACCAAAAAGGCCAAGAGCGGCCATCTGCTGTGACGTTTTCGCCCGGCAGAAGCTGCCGGGTGCCGTCATGCCTTCGGATAAACCTTTGATTTGATTGGAACTCCTTCTGGCCCGGGGCTTGCAGCGCCCCAAGGGACCGGGAGGAGCCCATCATGACAGCCGTAGCACCGACGACGACCGAGACGAATGCCCGCGACACCGCGAGGCCGCCCCGGCTGCTGCCGGGAAAACGGGGCGAGATGAGCGCCGGGGAGGCCGATTTCTTCGCCCCCTCGAAACCGGGCGACCCTGACCTGACCTTCGGCGAGGTGCTCGACGTGATCAATCCCCTGCAGCATATCCCCCTGGTCTCGACCCTCTATCGCAGCCTGACCGGCGATACCATCAGCCCCGCCGCCCGCATTGTCGGCGGCGCGCTTTATGGTGGTCCGCTCGGCGCGGGCGTCGCCATGGCCGGTGCGATCGTCGAGCAGTCGGCGGGCGCGCCGGTGGAAACCCTGGCCCTGCGCGGCCTCGGCCTCGAGGGCGGTGGTGAGG
>NZ_JBAQRT010000200.1:0-14300 GCF_049306435.1 Zavarzinia sp. | reverse complement strand
CAACCCTACCCACAGCCGCCACGGTGACCACCGCTATGGATAAGTAGCCCGCCGCCGCCAGACTCGTGATGGTCGCGCCGGCGAGCTACTTACCCACAGCTCCTACACCATTCGGCGGGACACGATCTCCGTGCGGCCACGGAACTGATCGGAATCAGTCGATCCTCGCTGTACCGGCTGGTGGATCGCGGCACCCTGTCCCCGGTCAAGGTTGGATCGCGGACTTTGTTTCGCGTCGTGGACCTCGAAGCCCTGGCCGCAACCGGGGAGGTGCGGCAATGAAGGCCCGTCGCACAAAGAAGCGCCTACCGAACGGGCGCGATGCATCGGATCAGAAATTCACGAAGGTCATGCGTTGCTGGCTGGAAAGCCCCGCATGGCGCGAGGCCGGGACCGCAGCCCGCACGGTTTGGCTTCACCTTCGGATGGCTGACCCCATGGGCCGGAACGAGCCGGTGAATGCCAGCGTCAGGAAGCTGGCGGAAGAAACGGGGCTGGCACCTGGAACCACTCACGCTGCGCTCCAGGATCTTTTCCGCCTTGGGTTCATCGAGCGTGTAACCGATGGAGTTTTCGCATGTCAGGGCGGCGAGAAGCTGGCCCAGACGGTCAGGCAGTCCTTTGAGTTCCTGAGGTGGCGGCCGGAAAAAAACGCATCGCCCGTATCAAAATCTGATCGCGACCGTATCAAAAATTGGCACAGCACGACCGAAGCGGAAGAAAACCGTATCAAAAATTGCACCGGTTCCACCCCTGTTTTGACCCCCGACCGTATCAAAAACTGCAACACTTCTATCACCATGGGGGGCGAAGAAAAGCCCGCTGGGAAGCAACTCCGCGACACCCGAACCGGCCGGCGCGTGACCGAGGTCGGCACCCCGGCGGACCCGGCGCAGGCGAACCTGCACTCCCGTTGTGCGCTGGTCTTGGCGTCCGCAGGCGGCGGGCGGAGGCTGGCCGAGGCAGCCGGGGTGAGCCGCAACGCGATTTCTCAATTTGGCCGGGGCGAACGGGCGCTGACCCCCGATCAGGTTCGCCGCCTCGAAGCCGGGCTGGCCGCGCTCGAAGCTGACCCAGCGCCGACCGAAAGGGGGGAAAAAAATGCAGCCTAGCCGCGACCGCGAACTTGGCCGCGTTGTCGTCTCCCTCGCCCGTGGCGCAGTGGCGCGGGCAGCTTCCGGCCTTCCCCCGCCTCCCGGCTTGGTCCTGCACCAGATCGCGGACGAATTCGGGCTGGAAGCCCCCGAGGTCGCGGCCCTGGTCGGGACCAGCACCCGGTTCCTGGCGTCTGAGGCCCGGCGCCGCGCGCGCCACGCCCTGCCCCCGAACGTGGTCCCGCTGCACCCGCCTGCCCGCCCCATGGCGCGGGGGGCCGCATGACACTTGGCGCCCCCGGCCTTCCAAGCCCAGCCCCGGCGCCCTGGCCCGCGCCTTCGACTTCCAAGCCCCGAAAGGACCCGCCATGACCGACCAGACCCCCCCGAACCCTTGGCTGCCCGGCCCCGGCTGGAATTGCACCCAGCAAGGCCAAGTCTTCCGCCAGAACCCCGCTCTGGCCAAGCAGATGCAGGCAGAGGCCGAGGCTTTCAAAGCCCAGCGGCGCGCGGAGGAAGCCGACGAAGGCCGCCTGCTTTCTGCCCTCTCCCGGCTGGACCCCGCAGCCGGCAGGGCCGCCCGCGAAGCCTGGTCGAAGGCGAGGGCCGGTCGGCAGGCTTGATCCTCGCAATTGGTAATTGCGCCGGGCGGGGACAAACGCCCGCCCGGTCGCCTGCATTGGCCTTTGACGAACGTCAAAATCGCGAATATCCGAAACGACCCCATGGATGCCGCTCGGCGGCGCCAATTTTCGACGAAGATTGGCGTTGCAGCGTCGCCCGGTGGGGTCAGCGGTGGGGTGGCGAAATCACCCCGGAAAATTCACCAGCGAAATCAATCGCTTGTCGGGGATGATGGCGGAGGGGATGAGATTCGAACTCACGATACGGTTTCCCGTATACACACTTTCCAGGCGTGCGCCTTCAACCACTCGGCCACCCCTCCGCAGGCCGGAGTCGATCGATGACCGTCCGGCGAGGGCGGCAATATAGCGAAGTCGCGGCGGGGCGCAACCCCATGTGCGGCAAAGGCGTGCGATAGCCTGGCCCCATTGTCGCCCCATTGTTGAGATTGTCTCCACCCCTTGTCATGATGCGCCGCAGCGAGCCGGGAGGGCGAGCGTATGGTCGGTCGATTGTTGGGCTGGGTTTTCGTCGCGCTGGCGCTGATGTGCCTCGGGGCCGATGTCATGGCCATGCTCGAACGGGGAGCGTTCGGCCTGCTGGGCCTTGGCGAGCTCTGGGCCGCCCTCGACGCCAACAGCATGATCGCCATCGGCGACGCGATCGCCGGCCATACCTTCCCCGAAGTCTGGAACCCCGGCATCACCACCCTGCTGCGGGTGCCCGGCCTCGTGCTGTTCGGCCTGATCGGTCTCGTGCTGCTGGTCGCCTTCCGCAAGCGGGAACGGGTGCAGCGCCTGTTCACATCGTAAGGTCGGCGACAAGCGCGCCGAGGGCCGCCACGGCGTCGTCCGGCGACAGTTTCGCCTGCAAGCCGCGCTGCCCCCCGTTGACGAAGACATAGGGCTCCAGCAACGCGCTTTCCTCGATCGCGGTCGGCACTTTCCGCTTCTGGCCGAAGGGGCTGATGCCGCCGACGACAAAACCCGTCAGGCGTTCCGCCGCCGGCGGCTTCATCATCGCTGCCGCCTTGCCCTGGAAGACCGCCGCCAGTTTCTTCATCGAGACCTGGGCATCGGACGGCACGACGACGCAGACCGGCTTGCCGTCCACTTCCGCCATCAGGGTCTTGAGCACGCGCGACGGTGGCTCGTTGATCGCTTCGGCCGCCTGCAGGCCGATGCTGTCGGCATCGGGGTCGTAATCATAGGTGACGAGGTCGAAGGCGACGCCGGCCGCCTTCAGCGCGAGGGTCGCCTTTGTGGTCTTCGACATGGCGCGGCCCGTCCGGCGATCAGCGCTTCCGCACGAATTCGGTGCGCAGCACGAGGCCCTTGATGCCTTCGAAGCGGCAGTCGATTTCCTCGGGATTGTCGGTCAGGCGGATCGTCTTGATCACCGTGCCCTGCTTCAGGGTGGTGCTGGTGCCCTTGACCTTCAGGTCCTTGATCAGGGTCACCTGATCGCCATCGGCGAGCACATTGCCCGCCGCGTCGCGAACCTCGCTGGCCGCCGCCCTGGCTGCCGCCACCTCGGAGGCCGGGCGCCATTCGCCGGTCGCTTCATCGTAAACGTATTCGTCGTTATCGTCGGCCATCGATCATGCCTTCCCTGTAAGATGCGGGCATGTCTACGCGCCGGGGCCGTCCCCGGCCAAGATAAATCGGACGGGGACGGAACGCGCCCTCAGTCCGTGTCCATCTTGAGGGCGGCGATGAAGGCTTCCTGCGGGATCTCGACATTGCCGACCTGGCGCATCCGCTTCTTGCCGGCCTTCTGCTTGTCAAGGAGCTTGCGCTTGCGCGAGACGTCGCCGCCATAGCATTTGGCCAGCACGTCCTTCCGCATCGCCTTCACCGTCTCGCGGGCGACGATACGGCCACCGATCGCCGCCTGAATGGCGATCTGGAACAACTGGCGGGGAATGAGATCCTTCAGCCGCTCGCAGAGCTGGCGGCCCCGGGTCTCGGCCCTCGTGCGGTGCACGATCATGGCGAGAGCATCGACCGGCTCCTGATTCACCAGGATCGACATGTTCACCAGGTCTTCTTCCAGATAGCCGTCGAGGGCGTAATCGAAAGACGCATAGCCGCGCGAGACCGATTTCAGCCGGTCGTAGAAATCGAACACCACTTCGTTCAGCGGCAGGCGATAAACCGCCATGGCCCGGTTGCCGGCATAGGTCAGTTCGACCTGAACGCCGCGCCGGTCCTGGCAGAGCTTGAGGATATCGCCGAGATAGGTGTCGGGCACGAAGATCGTCGCCTTGATCCACGGCTCCTCGATGCGGGCGATCTTCACCGGGTCCGGCATGTCGGCCGGATTATGCATCTCCTCCATCGTGCCGTCGGTCATATAGACGTGATAGACGACCGAGGGCGCGGTGGTGATCAGATCGAGGTCGAACTCCCGCTCCAGCCGCTCCTGGATGATCTCGAGGTGGAGAAGGCCGAGGAAGCCGCAGCGAAAGCCGAGGCCGAGCGCGGCCGAGCTTTCCATCTCGAACTGGAAGCTGGCGTCGTTGAGGCGCAGTTTCGCCAGGCTGTCGCGCAGCGTGTCGAATTCGGCGGCATCGGACGGGAACAACCCGCAGAACACCACCGGGACCGAGGGCTTGAAGCCCGCCAGCGGTGTTTCCGTGGGCTTCCGCTCGTCGGTGATCGTATCGCCCACCGAGGTGTCGGCCACTTCCTTGATCGCCGCGGTGATGAAGCCCATTTCGCCCGGGCCCAGCTTGTCGACCACGACCTTCTTCGGCGTGAAGATACCGACCCGCTCGACCAGATGGACCTTGTTGGCGGCCATCATCTTGATCTTCTGGCCCTTGCGGATCTCGCCGTCGACGACGCGGACGAGAATGACGACGCCGAGGTAGGCATCGTACCAGCTGTCGACCAGCAGGGCCTTCAGGGGCGCGTTGACGTCGCCCTTGGGCGGCGGCAGGCGGTGGACGATGGCTTCCAGCGTATCCTCGATGCCGATGCCCGACTTGGCCGAGACCAGCAGAGCTTCGGAAGCGTCGATGCCGATCACATCCTCGATCTGGGCGCGGATGCGTTCGGGCTCCGCCGCCGGCAGGTCGATCTTGTTCAGGATCGGCACGATCTCGAGATTGGCGTCCATCGCCTGATAGACATTGGCGAGGGTCTGGGCCTCGACACCCTGGGAGGCGTCGACGACGAGGAGCGCGCCCTCGCAGGCCGCGAGCGAGCGCGAGACTTCATAGGCGAAGTCGACATGCCCGGGCGTGTCCATCAGGTTCAGCAGATAGGTCTCGCCGTTCTTGGCCTTGTATTCGAGGCGGACGGTCTGGGCCTTGATGGTGATGCCGCGTTCGCGCTCGATATCCATGGAATCGAGCACTTGTTCGGTCATCTCGCGCGCGGTCAGGCCGCCGCAGGTCTGGATCAACCGGTCGGCAAGCGTGGACTTGCCGTGGTCGATATGGGCCACGATCGAGAAATTGCGGATATGCGACAGGTCGGTCATGGCCCTTGGTGTCAACTTCTCAAAGTGGCGCCGGTCGCCTTGGCGACACCGGCGACGATCTTGGCGGAGACGGCTTCGATATCCTGTTCGGACAGGGTCTTGTCCTTGGGTTCCAGCCGGACCGCAAGCGCAATCGAAACCTTGCCCTCGGGAACGCCGGTGCCGCGATAGAGATCGAAGATCGAGACATCGGCGATCAGCGCCTTGTCGGCGCCCTTCACCGCGCGGATCAGGGCTTCCGCCGCCACACCGTCGTCGGCGAGGAAGGCGAAATCGCGGCTGACCGCCTGGAAGTCGGACAGGACCAGGGGCCCCTTCTCTTTGGACGCCCGGGCCTTGGCCGCCGGAATGGCGTCGAGATCGACCTCGAAGAACATGGCCGGGCCTTCGAGGTCCAGCAGTTTCGCGATCTTCGGGTGCAGGGCGCCGAAACTGGCGATCACGGTCTTCGGACCGAGCTTGACGACGCCGGACTGGCCGGGATGGGCCCAGGCCGGGCCTTCCGCGGCGACGCTGAGGTTGGCGACCGGCGCGCCGAGTTCGGCCAGCAGGGCGAAGACATCGGCCTTCACGTCGAAGACATCGACCGGGCGGCGCCCGCCCTGCCACTGGCGGGGCGCGGCATGGCCGGTGCGAAGCCCGGCGGCGATCGACTTCTGGTCCTTCGGCGCGATGCCGTGGTAGGTGCCGGCGACCTCGAACAGGGCGACATCCTCGTTGCCGCGCGCGGCGTTGCGCACGGCGGCGGCGGCGAGGCTGGGCACCAGATGCGGGCGCATCACCGCGAGTTCGACCGAGATCGGATTGGCGACCTTGAGCGCCGGGTCCGTCCAGCCGAAGGCGGCGGCGTGGGCTTCAGGGATGAAGCTGTAATTCACCGTCTCGACCATGCCCCGCGTTGCCAGCAGGCGGCGGGCCAGGCGGTTGCGCTTCTGCGAAGGCGACAGCGCCGGCACCGGCACGACCGAAGTCATGGGCAGCGGCAGCACCGGCAGCTTGTCGAGGCCGTTGATGCGGGCGACTTCCTCGACGAGGTCGGCCTCGCCCTCGATATCGCGGCGCCAGGACGGCACGGTGATGATCCAGGGCTCCTCCGCCTTGGCGACGCCGAAGCCCAGGGCCTCGAAGATGCGCGCCATCTCGAATTCGGGCACCAGCATGCCGGTCAGCTTCTCCACCCGGTGGGGGCGGAAGCTCTGCTTCGGGAAATCGGCCGGGAAATCGCCGGCCACCACCACGTCGGACGGCGTGCCGCCGCAGAGGTCGAGGATCAGCTTCGTCGCCAGTTCGAGACCATCGAGCGCCGACTTCGGGTCGACACCGCGCTCGAACCGGTGGCGGGCATCGGACTGGACGCCGGTGCGCCGGCCGGTCGCGGCGATCGTATAGGGGTCGAAATGGGCGGATTCGACGAAGACGTCCACGGTCTCGTCCGAGACCGACGACGGCACGCCGCCGACGATACCGCCGAGGCCAAGGGTGCCGGCATCATCGGCGATGACGACCGTGGCGCCATCGACCTTGTGGGTCTTGCCGTCGAGGCCTTCCACCGTCTCGCCGTCGCGGCCGAAGCGGACATGGATGCCGCCGGTCAGCTTGCCTGCGTCGAAGACATGGAGCGGCCGGGCGCGGTCGAAGGTGACGAGATTGGTGATGTCGACCAGGATCGAGATCGGGCGAAGGCCGATGGCCTCCAGCCGGCTCTTCAGCCAGGCCGGGCTCGGCCCGTTCTTCACACCCCGGATCAGGCGGCCGGTGAAGATCGGGCAGGCCTTGTCCTTCACATCGTCGCCAAGGCGAACGGTGACCGGACAGGGAAACTGGCCCGGCACCTTCTCGATCGCCGGGGTCTTCAGGGTGCCGAGGCCGGCGGCGGCGAGGTCGCGGGCGATGCCGGCGACGCCGAGGCAATCCTGGCGGTTCGGCGTCACGGCGATGTCGATCACCGCATCGTCGAGGCCGAGCACTTGCGCGAAGGGCACGCCGATGGGGGCATCTTCGGGCAACTCGATGATGCCGTCGTGATCCTCGCCCAGGCCCATTTCGCGCATCGAGCACATCATGCCCTGCGAATCCACGCCGCGAATGGCGGTCGGCTTCAGCACCATGCCGTTGACGGGAATGGTGGTGCCCATGCGGGCGAAGACGACCTTGAGCCCGGCGCGGGCATTGGGCGCGCCGCAGACGACCTGATAGGGCGCGCCATCGCCGGCATCGACCGTGCACAGGCGCAGCTTGTCGGCATTGGGGTGCTGGACCGCGGTCAGGACATGGGCGACGGTGAAGGGGCGCAAGGTCGCGCCGCGATCGTCCACATCCTCGACCTCGAGGCCGATGGCGGTCAGCTTCTCGGCGATCTCGGCGGCGGTGGCCAGCGTGTCCAGGTGTTCTTTCAGCCAGTTGACGGTGAATTTCATCGCGACAGCCCTCCGCCCAGGGTCGGCAGGTCGAGCGCGGCGAAACCATAGTGCCGCAGCCAGCGCAGATCGGATTCGAAGAAGGCCCGAAGATCGGGAATGCCGTATTTCAGCATGGCGATGCGATCGAGGCCCATGCCGAAGGCAAAGCCCTGCCACTCGTCGGGGTCGAGGCCGCAGTTGCGGATCACATTGGGGTGGACCATGCCGCAGCCCATGATTTCCAGCCAGTCATCGCCCTGACCGATGCGGATCGAATCCTTGGTGCGGGCGCAGCCGATATCGACCTCCGCCGAGGGTTCGGTGAAGGGGAAGAAACTGGGGCGGAAGCGAATTTTCACCTGCTCCACCTCGAAGAAGGCGGCGGCGAAATGCTCGATGGTCGCCTTCAGATGACCCATGTGGATGTTCTTCTCGATCACCAGGGCTTCGATCTGGTGGAACATCGGGGTGTGGGTCTGGTCGCTGTCGCAGCGATAGGTGCGGCCGGGGGCGATCACGCGGATGGGCGGGGTCTTGCCCTTCATCGTGCGGATCTGCACCGGGGAGGTGTGGGTGCGCAGCAGGACCTTCTCGCCGGCCTGATTGGGCGGCAGGAAGAACGTGTCGTGCATTTCGCGCGCGGGGTGGCCCGGCGGGAAATTCAGCGCGGTGAAATTATGCTCGTCGTCCTCGATGTCCGGCCCTTCGGCGAGGGAAAAGCCCATGGCGCCGAAAATCTCGATGCATTCCTCGGTCACCTGGGTGACCGGATGGATGCGGCCGGCGGCTTGCGCGGCGATGGGCAGGGTGACGTCGACGCGCTCGGCCGCGAGGCGGGCATCGAGGGCGGCGTCTTCGAGGGTGGCTTTCCGCGCGGCGATCGCGTCCGAAATCCGGTCCTTCACCTGATTGACGGCGGCGCCGAAGGCCTTCCGTTCATCCGGGGCCATGGCGCCCAGGGTCTTCATCAGGTCGGTGACGCGGCCCTTCTTGCCGAGGGCGGCGACCCGCACTTCATCGAGGGCGGCAAGGTCGGCGGCGCCGGTGACGGCGGCCAGGACCTCGGCCTCGAGACCGTTCAAATTACTCATGATCGACCCCAATCCAGCGCCCATCACGATCCATCGGGCGCGGTTGCCCCCGGGGTTATCAAACCCCGGGGACGAATGCCAGCGATTTGGCGCCGGCCAGCAGGTGGGGGTCAGGCCTCGGTGGGGAGGGCCGCCCGCGCCTGCTCGACCAGCGCCTTGAAGGCGCCGGGCTCGCGGATGGCGAGGTCGGAGAGGACCTTGCGGTCGACCTCGACGCCCGCCTTCGCGAGACCGTCGATAAATCGGCTGTAGGTCAGGCCATGCTCGCGGACGGCCGCGTTGATGCGCTGGATCCACAGGGCGCGGAAGTTGCGCTTGCGGGCGCGACGATCGCGATACTGATACTGAAGGCCCTTTTCGACCTTCTCGATGGCGATCCGGAAGGACGAGTTACCGCGACCGCGATAACCCTTGGCCATATCCAGAACTTTTTTGTGACGGGCATGGCCGGTCACGCCACGTTTCACGCGCGACATATCTCAGCCCTCCGTTACGAATTCGGCAGGAAATACTTCTTCACGTTGTCGCCATCCGCCTTGAAGAGGATGGTCGACCCGCGAAGATTGCGAATCTGCTTGTTGGTGCGCTTGATCATGCCGTGACGTTTCCCGGCCTGAAGCGCCTTGACCTTGCCGGTCCCGGTCAGAGAGAAGCGTTTCTTCGCTCCGCTCTTCGTCTTCATCTTGGGCATTTCAACCTCCTTGATCCGAAGGATCATTAAGCATGGCCCAGGCAGCCCTTTTCGCCCGGCCTCGCGATGGAAGCGGGCTATATAGCGGAGAGTCTCAGGGGGTGCAAGCGGATCGGCGTCAGGCGTCGGATGGCCGCAGCCAAAGCGGCAGGTCCCGGTCGGCGCGAAGGATACGCCAGAGATCGATGTTCGCCTCGCGCTCCACATAGAAAAGGATGAAGGGGTAGCGCCGCAAGGGCCAGGATCGCAGGCCCGGCAGGTTCAGGTCGACGGCATATCGCGTGGAGCCACTTCCCGGGTGCCGACAGATATGCCCGATCCCCTTTTGCAGGGCATCGACAAAACCGAGAGCGACCAGCTCGCCGGCCACCTCCCGATAATGATCGACGGCGGCTTCCACATCTTGCCGCGCACGCGCTCGAAGCGCGATCGGCTTCGCCGTCAAGGCCCCGGGTCACCCGCCGCACGCGCGCGCAGGGCCTGGAAATAGGCATCGTCCACCGGCGCGGTCAAAGCCGATTCAGCCCCGTCGAGCAACAGGCGGCGCAACTGCTCCCGCTCCAGGTCGCGGCGGATCAGGGCCCGAACATATTCGCTGGACGATCCGAAGCCCTGTGCCTCGACCTGTTCATCAACGAAGGCCTTCAGGGCATCGGGCAGGGAAATATTCATGGTCGTCATGGGGTTTGAGATTAGCCCCATGGCAAATTTTGGCAAGAAGGCCGCCATCTATTCCGAGAGCCAACACAGCAGGTCGCGGCATTCCTTGCGCGGCCCGCAACATTTTGATATCATTCTCTCGAAATTGATATCAGGGCGCCACCTTGTCCGCCGTCACCATACGCAATCTCTCGGAAGAAACCCATCGTGCGCTGAAGGCGCGGGCAGCCGCCCATGGGCGCAGCACCGAGGCGGAGATCCGGGCAATCCTGGAAAACGCGGTACGGCCACCGGAACGGGTCAAGTTGGGCACGGCGCTGGCGGCGTTCGGCGGCGAGTTGGGCGGCGTGGATCTCGATATCGAGCGGGACCGGAGCCCGGTCGATCCGGCGATGTTCGAATGATCATCCTCGACACCAATGTGGTGTCGGAACCGATGCGCGTTGCCGGTGACCCGGCTGTCCGGGCCTGGCTCGATGCCCAGGTGGCGGAGACCCTGTATTTGACCTCCGTCAGTCTCGCCGAATTGCTGTCGGGCATTGCCGCCCTTCCCGCCGGTCGGCGCCGCGACGGGCTGGACGAGAAACTTGGTGACCTGCTGCAAACCCTGTTCGGCCCGCGCATCCTGCCCTTCGACACGGAAGCCGCACGGGCTTTCTCCGGTCTTCAGGCACGAGCACGGGTGAAAGGCAGCGCCATCGGATTCGCCGACGGACAGATTGCCGCCATCGCCAACACCCTCGGTTTCGCCGTCGCCACGCGGGACACGGTCCCGTTCCTGGCTGCGGGTGTTCCCGTCATCGACCCCTGGCGGGAGGGGGCCGCTCTCCTTTAACCCTGCCCCGCCTGCCAGCCGCCGCCGAGCGCGCGGTAGAGGCCGATGAGGGCGGACAGGCGCGAGAGCTTGATCTGCGCCGCCTGATCCTCGGCGGCATAGAGCGATTGCTGGGCCGAGAGCACGGTGAGCAACTCCGCCGCCCCCGCGCGGTACTGGATCTGCGCGAGGTCGAGGGCGCGGCGGGCCTGCGCCACCACCTCGTCCTGAAGCAGCCCCTGGCGGGTCAGGGCATCGACGGCGCCGAGGGCCACCTCGGCATCACCGAAGGCGGCGCGGACGGCGGCGCGGTAAGCCTCCACCAGTTCGATCTTCTGCGCCTCGGCGAGGTCGCGCTGGGCGGCGAGGCGGCCGCCGTCGAAGATCGTCTGCAGGATCGAGGCGCCGAGGCCATAGGTCGCCGAGGACAGGTCGAACAGGTCGCCGAAGGCCGCGCCCTGAAGCGCCATGGAGGCATTCAGCGTCACCTGCGGGAAGAAGGCCGCCCGGGCCGCCGCGATATCGGCATCGGCGGCGGCGAGACGGCTTTCCGCCTGTTTCAGGTCCGGCCGACGCGCCAGGAGATCGGCCGGCAGGCCGGCGACCACCGCGGGCAGTTTCACGGGGGCGAGACTGGCGCCCGTCACGGTGAAGCCGGTCGCGCCCCGGCCGAGCAGCAGGGCGAGGGTGGCGCGGGCTTCCCTCTCGCTTTGCTCCAGCGGCGGCAGGGCGGCGCGGCGCTGGGCGACCAGGGTACGCTGCTGGGCAAGCTCGAGTTCCCCGGCGGCGCCCGCCCCGACCTTGGCGGTGACGAGGGCGAGGATATCCTCGGCGATCGAGAGATTCTGCCGGGCGACCGCCAGCCGGTCGCGGAAGGACAGGATCTGCAGATAGGTGGTGGCGACCGAGGCGGAAACCGTCAGCGCCACGGTCTCGCGGTCGAAGCGGCTGGCGGCGAGGCTGGCGGCGGAAGCGCCGCGCGCCGCCGCGTTGGCGCCCCAGAAATCGACCTCGTAAGAAGCGCCGAGGCTGCCGCTGTAGCCATCGGTCCAGGCATTGTCGCCGTCGCCGCGCCTTGCGTTGCCATTGGCGGAGAGGGAGAGCGAGGGCCACAGGCTGCTGCCGGCGATGCGCAACTGCGCCTCGGCCTGCAGGATACGGGCGGCGGCCTGGGCGAGATCCGGGTTGTTCGCCCGCGCCTCGGCCATCAGGCGGTCCAGCTCGGGACTGGCGAAACCGCGCCACCAGTCGGCGTCGGGCCATAGTCCGCCCGCAGCTCCGGTCGCCTCGAAGGCGGGGGGCACATCCGCGATCCGGGGCGGCGCCTCGGGCGTGAAGCCGCAACCGGCGAGCAGCAGGGCGAGGGCGGATGACAGCAGTCGGCGATCCATCGGGCGGCCCCTATTCGCTGGCGAGGGCGACGACCGGATCGAGCCGGGCGGCCTTGTGGGCGGGGGCGAAGCCGAAGACGAGGCCGACCAGCGCGGCGCAGCCGAAGGCCAGCGCGATGACGGCGCCCGAGAATTCGATCGGCACGTTGAAGGCGCTGATGACGAGGGCGGTGCCGATGCCACCGGCGACCCCGATCACCCCGCCGAGGCCGGAAACCACCACGGCCTCGGTCATGAATTGCTGCATGATGTCCCTGGTCCTGGCGCCGGTCGCCATGCGGATGCCGATTTCCCGGGTCCGCTCCGTCACCGAGACCAGCATGATGTTCATGACGCCGATGCCGCCGACCAGCAGCGAGATGGCGGCGATGGAGCCGAGCAGCACGGTCATCGTGTCGCCCGTCGCCGAGGCGGCCTCGACCACCGAGGCCATGTTGCGGACGCGGAAATCCTCCTGCCCGCGATGCCGCTCGACCAGAAGACGGGTCACTTCCGCCTCGGTCTCGTCGATGCGGGAAACATCCGCGACCGCGACGGTGATGGAGCGCAGGTTGCGCGCCCCGAACAGGCGCAGCTGGCCGGTCTGCAACGGCACGAAGGCGGCGTCGTCCTGATCCGAGCCATTGGACGAGGCCCCCTTGACCGCCAGAACGCCGATGACCTGGAACGGCACATTGTTGAAGAGGACGAAGCGGCCCACCGGGTCCTCGCCATCGGGGAAGAGATTGTCGGCCACGGTCCTGCCGAGGACGGCGACCGTCGCATAGGCCTTGCCGTCTTCCGCCGTGAAGAAACTGCCGCGCTCCACCGGCCAGTCGCGGGTCAGCGGCAGGGCGTCGGAGGTGCCGGTGACCGCAGTCTGATAGTCGCGGTTGCCATAGCGAAGAGTGATGTTCGACTGCAGCTCCGGCAGGGCGGCCATCACATTGCCGAGGTCGCCGATGGCGTCCGCGTCTTCCTCGACCAGGGTCGCGACCTGGCCGCCCACCCCACGCTGCGAGGGCGGCGCCGGGCGGATCAGCAGAAGATTGGTGCCCATGGCGCTGATCTGGTCGAGCACGGCCCTGGTCGCCCCCTGCCCCACCGCCAGCATGGCGACGACCGAGCCGACACCGATGACGATGCCGAGCAGCGTGAGGGCGGTGCGGAAGATATTGGCGCGTAAGGAGCGCACCGCCATCTTCATCGCTTCGCCAAAGGCCGCGAGCAGGCGGCCCGCGCTGTCGACTTCCCGGGTCAGTTCGACCGGGGCGGCGACGGCATGCTCGCGCTTCCGGGTGTCGGCGGTGATCAGCCCGTCGCGGATTTCGATCACCCGGTCGGCATGGGCGGCGACCTCGGGATCATGGGTGATCACGATCACCGTATGGCCCTGGCGCGCGAGATCGGCGAGGAGCGCCATCACCTCGGCGCCGCTGCGGCTGTCGAGGGCGCCGGTCGGCTCGTCGGCGAGGATGACCTTGCCGCCGTTCATCAGCGCCCGGGCGATCGAGACCCGCTGCTGCTGCCCGCCGGACAATTGGCTGGGGCGATGGGACAGCCGTTCGCCGAGGCCGAGGCTGGAGAGGAGCTTGCGCGAGCGCTCGTGCCGCGCGGCGGGGGCAAGGCCGGCGTAGATCGCCGGAACCTCGACATTTTCCGCCGCAGTCGCGGTGCCGATCAGGTGATAGCTCTGGAACACGAAGCCGAAGGCTTCGCGCCGGGCCCAGGCCAGTTCGTCCCGGTCGAAGCCCGAGACGTCGCGCCCGGCGAAGAGATATTGCCCCGAGGTCGGCCGGTCGAGGCAGCCGATCAGATTCATCAGGGTCGACTTGCCCGATCCCGAGGCGCCCATGATGGCGACGAATTCGCCGCTGGCGATCGACAGGCTGACGCCGCGCAGCACTTCGACCGCGACCTCGCCCCCACCGGAGACATAGGTCTTGCGGATGTCGCGCAGCTCGACGACGGGCGCCGCGCTCATCGCATCGGCCCGCCCGGCGGCCGCGCGCCGGCGCCGAGACCGCCGAGAGGATTGGCGCCGCCATTGGCCGGGATGCGCTGGGCC
>NZ_JBAQRT010000199.1:0-1941 GCF_049306435.1 Zavarzinia sp. | reverse complement strand
CCGCCGCCCTCGCGGATGCGGTGGCGCGCGCCGGGGAAGCCCTGGCCGGCATCGCCGATACGCTGGTCCAGGGCGAAGCCAGCCTGCAGGCCGATGCCGCCGCCCTCGGCCTCGCCATCGCCCGCCGCCTGTGCCCGGCCCTGACCCGCGACCTGCCGCTGGCCGACATGGAAGCCATGGTCGCCGAATGCCTGGCCGATCTGAAGGACGAGGCGCGGGTGATCGTGCGCGTCGCGCCCGGGATGATCGACGAGGCCCGCCCGCGCCTTGAAGCGATCGCCGCCGCCCAGGCCTTCCCCGGCAAGATGATCACCCTCGCGGACGATGAACTCGTCCCCGGGGATGTCCGCATCGAATGGGCCCATGGCGGCATCGCCCGCGACACCAGGGCCCTCGCCAGCGCCGTCGAATCCGCCGTCAACCACTTCATTGCCGCGCAGCGCCGTCAAAGCGCCTGACCGGAGAGAGCCCCATGCCCGCAGACCGTGACATGAATCTGGAAGAGCTGCAGAACGGCCAGGTCGCCACGAGCGACGAGGACGGCCTGATCAGGACCGCCCAGGACCTCGAGGCGGTGTTCGACATCCCCGTCGCCGTCTCCGCCGTGCTCGGCAAATCCAAGCTGCAGGTCAGCCAGTTGCTGCGCATCGGCAAGGGCGCGGTGATCGAACTGGACCGCAAGGTCGGCGAAGCCATCGATATCTATGTGAACAATCGCCTCGTCGCCCGCGGCGAAGTGGTGGTGGTCGAAGACCGACTCGGCATCACCATGACCGAAATCATCAAGGGCGACAGGCGCTGAAAGGGTATTGAACCATGCGGCTCATGATCGTCGGCTCCCTGTCCGGTGAATTCGGCGCGGCTTCCAAGATCGCCATGGCGCGCGGGGCGAAGGTCGCCCACGCGGATTCGGTCGAGGGCGCGCTCCATGCCCTGCGCTCGGGGCGCGGCGCCGACCTCCTGATGGTCGATGTCCGGCTCGATATCGCGACCCTGATCCAGGCCCTCGCGGCCGAGCATATCCATGTCCCGGTGGTGGCCTGCGGCATCGGCAACGACACGCGCGCGGCCGTCCTCGCCATTCGGGCGGGGGCCAAGGAATATGTCCCCCTGCCGCCGGAAGCCGATCTGATCGCCGCCGTCCTCGAAGCGGTCGCCGAGGAAAGCCACAACCTGATCTATCGCGATCCCGCCATGGCGGAAGTGGTCCGCCTCGCGGAACAGGTCGCGCCCTCGGAAGCCTCGATCATGATCACGGGCGAGAGTGGCACCGGCAAGGAAGTGATGGCCCGCTTCGTCCACCGCAAGAGCCGGCGGGCCAATGCCCCCTTCGTCTCGGTGAACTGCGCGGCGATCCCCGAGAACCTGCTGGAAAGCGAACTCTTCGGTCACGAGAAGGGCGCCTTCACCGGCGCCGTCGCCCGCCGCGTCGGCAAATTCGAGGAGGCGAACGGCGGCACCCTGCTGCTCGACGAAATCTCGGAAATGGATGTCCGCCTGCAGGCCAAGCTGCTGCGCGCGATCCAGGAGCGGGAAATCGACCGGGTCGGCGGGGCCAAGCCGGTGAAGATCGACATCCGCGTCATCGCCACCTCGAACCGCGACCTCGCGGAAGAGGTGAGGAAGGGCACGTTCCGCGAGGATCTTCTGTTCCGCCTCAATGTCGTCAACCTGAAGATCCCGCCCCTGCGCAAGCGCCCGGCCGACGTCCTGCTGCTGGCCGAGCATTTCGCGCGGAAATATGCCGAGCTGAACGCGACGGGTCCCAAGGTCCTGACCGAGGACGCGCGCAAGCTGCTGCTCGGTTATGGCTGGCGGGGCAATGTGCGCGAGCTGGAAAACACCCTGCACCGCGCCGTGCTGCTGTCGCCCGGCACCACGATCGAGCCTTCGGCCATCGTCCTGCCCGATGGCAGCCGGCCGGTCGACATCCCGTCGCCG
>NZ_JBAQRT010000198.1:0-12909 GCF_049306435.1 Zavarzinia sp. | reverse complement strand
CCCGGGCAGGATGCGCGGCACGAGATCGAGGGCCGCGCCATCCATGGCGATGACGTCGACCGGAATTTCCAGATAGACCGGCCGGGGCCGCCCGCCGGCGAAGAGGGCGAAGGCCCGGGCCAGGGCTTCCGCCAGTTGGCGCGGGTGCGAGATGGTCTGGGCGAAGGCGGAAACCCCGGCGGCGAGCGCGCGCTGCGACGGCAGTTCATGCAGCCGGCCCTCGCCGGTGCCGAGTTCGCTCGTCGCATTGACCGAGGCGATGACCAGCATGGGCACGGAATCGGCATAGGCCTGACCCATGGCGGTCAGGATATTGGTCAGGCCCGGCCCGGTGATGGTGAAGCAGATGCCCGGCCTTCCGGTCGCCCTGGCATAGCCGTCCGCCATGAAGCCCGCGCCCTGCTCGTGCCTTGGCGTCACATGGCGGATGGGCGAGGCGGCAAGGCCGCGATAAAGCTCGACATTATGGACGCCCGGAATGCCGAAGATCACTTCGGTGCCATAGGCTTCGAGCAGGCGGACCAGATTTTCGCCGACAGTCGGCATGATGCGGGGCACTCCTCGATATTCAGACAGATGATGGCACTCGCCGCCCCGGCGCAGGCCGGGGCCTTTCGACGGGACGGGCGCCCTTGCTGGCCCGAGATGCCGGCCTGCGCCGGCATGACGAGGGGGGACGCGCCGCATCCGTCATGTTGAAGGCGATCCTATCCGGGCAGGGCCACGGGCGCGAGTTCGGCCCAGCGGTCCACGGGGTCCGGGTTGCCGGGGGCGCTGCCGCCGCCCAGGTGGCGGACGACACCGGCGACGGCGTTCAGTGCCGTGGTGACGGCGCCTTCGGCCCAGCCGGCGGTCCAGGAAATATCGTCGCCGGCCAGGAACAGGCCGGCATGGTCGGGGGCGGCGTGGCCTTCGGCGAAATGGCTGAACAGCAGGCGCTGATAGCGGTAATGGCCGGGCAGATTGGCCTTGAAGGCGCCCATGAAATTGGGGTCCTGTTCCCAGCTGACCGTGACCGGCTGGCCGATGATGTGACGGCGGATGTCCACCCCGGGATAGATCTGGGCGAGGGAATGCAGCATCAGGCGCACCCGCTCGTCCACGGGCAGCGACAGCCATTTCAGGGCGTCGTCGTTCCAGGTGTAGGACAGGCAGATGACGCCCGGCCTGCCCTCGCCCTGATCGATCAGATAGGTGCCGCGCGTCAGCCGGTCCGACAGGGTCATGCTCATCGTGTCGCGGCCGGTCGCGGGATCGACATCCTTCCAGAACGGCCGGTCGACCATGACGAAGGTCTTCGACGCCTGCATGTAATGGGTGCGTTCCATCGCCATCCACATGGGGGCGGAAAACAGCTTCTCCTCGCAGTCGATGCGGGCCGACAGCAGCCAGACCTGGCAGGTGATGACGGCGGCGGCGAATTCCTCGGTATTGCCCCAGCGGTCGGTGATGGCGACGCCACCGCCGATGCCGCGCGCGATCCGGGCGACCGCCGGGCGGGGATTGCCGCCATGGAGCGAGGCCAGCGAGGTGCCGGCGGGCCAATGGGCGACGTCGGCCGGCGTGTCCAGCCACAGGCCGCGCGGCAATTGCTCGATCCCGCCGGTCACACTCCGATGGTCCTCGTCGGCGTTGGTATAGATGACGCGCAGGATCTCGAGCATCGAATTGGGGAAGTCGGTGTCCCAGCCGCCGGTGCCGAAACCGACCTGGCCGAAGATTTCCCGGTGGCGCCAGCTCAAGGCAGAGAAGGCCTTCGAGCGGCAGATGAAGCCATAGAAACTGTCTTCGTCGAGGCGGGCGACCCGCGGGTTCCACAGCGACTTGATACGGGCGACGTCGCGCGCCTTGATCGCCTCCTGCATGGCGGTGAAATCGGCGCCTTCGTCGAGGGCGGCGCGCCAGGCTTCCGCCACTTCGGCGAAGACCGGCGGCAGGTCGGCGAGGGTCCGGGCATAATGGCGCTGGCCGCCCAGCTCGATCACGGTCGAGGGGGTCGCGGGCGACAGCGGATTGGGAAAGGGCGTCGTCTTCAGCCCCATCTTGTCGATGTAATGATAGAGGGCGCGGGACGAGGGCGGAAAGCGCATGGCGCCGAGTTCCGCCAATGTGCCGTCGCCGCCCCGGAAGGGTTCGGAGCGCAGGCGCCCGCCGATCCGGTCGGCCTCGTAGACCACCGGGTGAAGGCCCAGCTTCATCAGCTCGTAGGCGGTCACGATCCCGGAAATGCCGCCGCCGACGATGGCGACGCGGATGCCGCGCGCCGCTTCGGGAAGACGGCCGAGGCCGGCGGGATGCTTCAGGAAATCGTCATAGGCGAAAGGAAAATCCGGCCCGAACATGGTCACGGGCGTGGTCTCCCCCGCCTCCGCCGGGATATGCGCGGCGGTCATGGCAGGGACCGGTAGAGGCCGGGCCGGCGGTCGGCCAGATAGGGGTTGGCGGCCCGCGCGGCCTCGGCGGCCGGGAAATCAATGTCGCCGACGATCACTTCCTCGCCTCGGCCGGCGCGGGCGAGGTCGACGCCATCGGGCGCGGCGATGACCGAAAGCCCGGCATAGGTCAGCTCGCCCTCGGTGCCGCAGCGGTTGGCGTAGACGATGAAGACCTGATTCTCGAAAGCCCGCGTCGGCACCAGCTTCTCGGGGATGAAGTCGAAGGGCAGCATCAGCGCGGTCGGCACCAGCACGAGTGCCGCGCCCTGCAGCGCGTAGCTTCGCACCGCTTCCGGGAATTCGACGTCGTAGCAGATCAGGATGCCGGTCTTCACCCCGTCGATCTCGAACAGAGGCGCGAGGCCGGCGCCGGGGGCGAAGGCGTTACGATCGAGATCGCCGAACAGATGGCACTTGCGATGATTGACGAGGGATGTGCCATCCCGGTCGAAGACCTGCGCCGAATTATAGACTTCGCCCGCCTCGCCCGCTTCGGGATAGCCATAGGCGATGGCGATGCCATGGGTCATCGCGATATCGGCGATGGCCCGGGCGGAAGGCCCGTCCGCGCGCTCGGCCGCCGCGGCGGCGCCGGCCGGGCCGATGTTGTAACCGCTCAGGACCATTTCCGGGCAGACGAGGACACGGGCGCCTCGCGCAGCCGCCGCCCGGGCCGCGCCGTCGATCCGGGCGAGGACGCCCGCCTTGTCGAGGGGATCGTGCGGGCCCTGGAAGGTGGCGATGCGCATTTCCGTGCTCCTTAACGCAAGGTCAGGACGAGGCGGCCTTCGACCTTGCCCTCGCGCAGGCGGTCGAGGGCGTCGTTGGCGGCTTCGAACGGCATGGTCTCGATCTGGCATTTCACGAGACCGCGCAGGGCGAAGTCAACCGCTTCCGCGAGGTCGAGGCGGGTGCCGACGTTCGAGCCGCGGATGGTGCGCTCGAAATTGGCGGTCAGGCTGATCGAGACCGGGATGCGGTCGGCGTCGGTCGGCGGCAGGCCGACGAAGACGGCGGTGCCCCCGGGGCGCAGCATGTCGAGCCCCGATTCGAAGGCGCGGGGCGAGGTGGCGCAGACGATGACGGCGTGAAGCCCGCCCCTGGTCGCGCTCCTGACCGCGTCGATCGCGCCCGGGCCGGCCAGCACCGTCACCTCGGCGCCGAGCTGGGCCCCCAGCGCCAGTTTCTCGAGGGCGACATCGATCGCGACCGGGCGAAAGCCCATGGCCTTGGCGTATTGCACGGCGACATGACCGAGGCCACCGATGCCGATGATGCCGACGAATTGCCCCGGCCGCGCGCCCGAGCGCTTCAACGCCCGATAGGTGGTGACCCCGGCGCAGAGAATGGGGGCGAGGGCGACGAGATCGGCATCTTCCGGCAGGGCGATGACGAAGTCGGCCCGCGCGACGATATGGCGGGCGTAGCCGCCGTCGCGGGTATAGCCGGTCGCCTCGCCCAGCGGGCAGATGGTTTCCATGCCGTTCAGGCAGGCTTCGCAGCGCCCGCAGGAGCCGCCCATCCAGGCGACACCGACCGGCTGGCCGACGCTCAGGTGATCGACCCCGGCGCCCAGTTTCGCCACGCGCCCGGTCACTTCATGGCCGGGCACCAGCGGGATCGAGGGCAGCGGGCTCCAGTCGCCATCGGCGGCATGGACATCGGAATGGCAGACACCGCAGGCGACGACATCGATCAGGACTTCCCCCGGGCCGGGAGAGGGGATCTCCCGGCATTCGAAGGACAGGGGGGCTTTCAGGGTGCGGATCAGGGCCGCGTTGGGCTTCGTCACGATCAGGTCCGCTTGTTCTTCAGGGCGATCACCTGCAGGCACAGGATCTCGAACATGATCTGGGCACCGAGCTGGGCGGTGTTGGTGGTGGCGTCATACTGGGGCGCGATCTCGACCACGTCGCCGCCGACGACATTGATGCCGGCGATGCCGCGCATGATCGCCATCACCTCGCGGCTGGTCATGCCGCCGATCTCGGGCGTGCCGGTGCCCGGCGCGAAGACGGGATCGAGGCAGTCGACATCGAGCGAGATATAGGTCGGGCCGTCGCCCACGACCTTCTTCACCGTCTCGATGATGGCATCGGTGCCGATCTTCGAGACATCCTCGGCATGGATCACGGTCATGCCGCTTTCGTAGGAGAAGTCCCACAGATATTCGGCGGCGCCGCGAATGCCGATCTGCACCGTGCGCTCGGGGTCGAGGTGGCCGGCCAGCACCGCTTCGCGGAACGGGCCGCCGTGCTGGAACTTGCTGCCTTCATAGGGACCGGAGGTGTCGCAATGGGCATCGAAATGCACCATGCCCACCGGCCCGTGCTTCGAGGCGACCCCGGCCAGGATCGACTGGGAAATCGAATGATCGCCGCCGATGGACAGCGGGATGATACCGGCGCCGCACAGCTTCTTGTAGAAGGCTTCGATGTCCTGATGGCAGGACTCGAGGCTGAAGCGGCTGCGGAAGGGCACGTCGCCGATATCGGCCACCTTGGCCTCGGCGAGGGGCACGACCTTCAGGAAATGTTCGTAAGGCCCGACGCGCTCGACCGTGCGGACGGCGCGCGGCCCGAAGCGCGAGCCGGCGCGGTTGGTGACGCCGAGGTCCATGGGAACGCCGACGAGGGCGATGTCGATGCCGCCGAAGTCGGGCAGGTCGGCGGCATCGGGCTTGTATTCCGCGTCGAGGAAGGTCGATACCCCGGCGAAGGGCATCATGCGCCGGCCACCCGCCGAGAACTGCACCGCGGCGACGCGCTTGAACTCGTCGCTGAACATCACGTCGCCGCCGGCGCTGCCGTATTTGGCGCGCAGGGCTTCGAGTTTCTTGGCATCGAACATGGCAATTCTCCTGAGATGAACGCGGTTACTCGTCCTTGGGCGACCAGGCGCCCATGAGCCGGGGAAGGTCGCCGAAGCGCGCGATCAGGCCGAAAACGGCGGCCGCGACGGCGACGAACAGAATGCTGACCGCCGCCATGGTCGGGGTGTAACCATAGCGCAGGGCATTGAAGATTTTGATCGGCAGGGTCTCGACCGTGAAGCCGACGACCATATAGGCGACGATATATTCGTTCAGCGACAGCACGAAAGCGAAGGCCAGCCCCGAGATGATATAGGGCCGGATCAGCGGGAAGACGATGGTGCGCAGCACGGTCTTCTCGTCCGCGCCCATGGTCGCCGCCGCTTCCACCAGGGCGCCGTCGATCGCATCGAAGCCGAGGGTCAGGGTGACGAGCGGCAGGGTCACGAAGAAGATCCCGTGACTGATCACCACCGTCCAGGGCTCGCCGTAAAGGCCGAGTTCCGACCAGAAGGCGAGGAAGCCGAGAGCGGTGATCACCGGCGGCAGGATGAAGGGCGCGAGGCCGAGGACCTGCACGATGCGCGCGAAGGGCGCGTGCCAGCGCCACAGGAACCAGGCGATGGGCAGGGCGATCAGCACGGCGAGCACCGAGGCGGAAGCCGCGACGCCGACACTGGCGAGGAGGGCCGAGAACCATTCGGGATTGGCGAAGATCTCGCCGAACCAGGCCAGCGAAAAGCCCTCGGGCGGGAAGGTCAGCGACTTCTTCTCGTTGACCGCGACCCCGGCGACGACGGCCAGCGGCGCGGCGAGGAAGAGGCCGAAACAGGCGAAGACGAGACGGGTCGGCCAGGGGCTCATCACGCTTTCTCCCGCTGTCCGAAGAGAAGGGACAGGCCGACGAGGCCGAGGCTGACGAGGACCAGGAACACCGCCATGGCCGAGGCGAAGGGCATGTTGGACTGGTAGATCGCCTGATCGGTGATCAGCACCGACAGCGTCCATTGCTGCGGCCGGCCGAGGAGCTGCGGCAGCAGATAGGAGCCGAGGGCGAAGACGAAGACCATGATGATGGTGGCGAGGATCGTGTTGCGGAGGGACGGCACGATCACGTTGAAGAAGGCCCGGAAGGGCGAGGCGCCGAGCGTGCGCGCCGCCTCGACCAATGTGGGATCGAGGCGTGACAGGGCGGGATAGAGCACGAGCACGGTATAGGGAAAGGCCTGATAGACCATGCCCGCCAGCACGGCGCCGAAGGAAGGGTAGAGCGAGACCGCCTGATCCATCAGGCCGAGGGCGACCAGAAGATTGGTGATGCCCGCGGTCTTCGAGAACAGGGTCGACCAGGCAAAGCCGATGATCACTTCCGAGAGCGACAGGACGGAGAGCAGGAAGACGAGCCAGACCACCTGCACCTGCCGGCGCTGACGCGCGAGGAGCCAGGTGAAGGGGAAGGCCAGCACCACGGCGACCACGGCGACCAGCGCCGACAGGCCGAGCGAGAAGCCGAGCACGCCGCCGAAGAAGGCGGTGAGGAAGCGCTGGTAATTGGCGAATTCGAAAGCCGGCTCGTAAAAGCCGCCCTGCACCCGGTGATAGAAGGAAATGGCGATCATGATGCCGAAGGGCACGACGAAGAACGCCAGCAACATGCCCGCCGGAAAGGCGATGGGGGCGTAATCCGCCAGGCGGCGCGGGCGCGGCTTGCTCATTTGGCCAGCACCACGCAGGCCTCGGCGGGAAATTCCACCGATACCGCCGCCCCGGCGCTCACCGAAGGCCGATCCTTGGGCGCGGTCACCGCGACGATTTCATGGCCCGCGACCTCGGCCCTGACCTCGACCGAGGCGCCGAGATCGCGGATGAAGGTGACGGTGCCGGGCAGGCGGTTGGGGCCGTCGCCTTCCGCATGGATCTTCACGTCTTCCGGCCGGATGGACAGGACGAGGTCGGCCGGAATGTCGGTGTCCGTGACCGTCAGCGTGCCGCCGCCGACGGCGATGCGGCCGGCGCCCGCCGCCGTGCCGGGCAGGAGATTGGTCATGCCGATGAAATCGGCGACGAAGGCGCTGGCCGGCCGGCGATAGACCTCGACCGGGGGCGCCGCCTGCAGGATGCGCCCCTCCGACATGACAACGACGAGATCAGCCATGGTCATGGCCTCGCGCTGGTCGTGGGTGACGACGATGGTGGTGATGCCCAGTTGCTGCTGCAGCTGCTTCAATTCGATTTGCATCGCCTCGCGCAGCTTGGCGTCGAGGGCGGACAGGGGCTCGTCCAGCAGGAACAGGCGGGGCGACAGGGCCAGCGCCCGGGCGATGGCGATGCGCTGGCGCTGCCCGCCCGAGAGTTTGGACACCGGCCGGTCGGCGACGCCGGGCAGGCGGACGAGGGCCAGCAGCCGCTCCGCCGCCGCCCGCTGTTCCTCTTTCGACTTGCCGCGGATGCGCAAGGGGTAGGCGATATTCTCGCCCACCGTCAGATGCGGAAACAGGGCGAGGGACTGGAACACCATGCCGAAGTCGCGCTGGTGCGCCGGGGCCTCGGTGATGTCGGCGCCATCGATCAGGATGCGGCCGGCGCTGGGCGCGTCCAGCCCGGCGATCATGCGCAGCAGGGTGGTCTTGCCGCAGCCCGACGGGCCGAGCAGGCAGACGAACTGACCGTGCGGGATCTGCAGGGCGGCGTCATGGACGGCGGTGAAGGCGCCGTAGCGCTTGACGAGATGATCGAGAACGAGGCCGGACATGCAAGGTCCTTCAGGGTCGAGATCGCCACGGCAGGCGCCACGGGAAGAGAAAGGGAGCGGAGAGGGCGAAGATACGCATCATCCCCCTCCGCCCCCGCCCGGCGGGCCGGGCAACTGCACACCCGCCCGGCGGGCCGGGCGCGGGTGTCGGGCGGGGATCAGCCGACGATCAGCTCGGTCCACTTCTGGCTCAGCCAGTCGGCCTTTTCCTGATAGATGTCGTAACGCGGCACGATCGGCGCGATCTCCGACGAGACGGCGGCAAATTCCTCGGGCGTCAGATCGGTCAGCTTTGGATCGATCGTGGGCGAGGTGCCGACCTTCCGCGACAGCAGGGCCTGAATCGACGGCTGGCACATGTATTCGATGAAGACCTGCGCCAGGTCGACCGCCTTCGAAGCCTTGGAGACGGCCCAGCTGCCGGAATCGTTGATGCCGCCTTCCTTGGGGAAGGTGGAACGCACCGGGTGGCCGTCGGCGGCGGCGAGGCCGGTGACGTCGTGGTAATACTGGCCCATCGGAATCTCGCCCGACTTCAGCGATTGCTCGAACTGCGCCTCGTCGCGGTACCACAGTTTCACGTTGGGCTTCAGCTCGGCGATCTTTTCCATCGCCTTCAGGATGCCCTCCTCGGTATCCAGCATCTTGGTGCCGCCGAAGAAGGTGGTCGCCGTCACCTCGAGCAGATAGCTGTTGGAGACGAGGGCCAGGAGGCCGAGCTGGTCCTTGTGCTTCACGTCCCACAATTCGGCCCAGGTGGTCGGCGCCTCGGGGAAGACCTTGGTGTTGGAGACGAGGGTGATGTACCAGGACACGGCGCCGACGCCGCACAGGCGGCCGTCCGGGTAGCGGTTCTGCAGATGGCTGTGGACCGCCTTGGCGCCGGGGATCTTCGCTTCGTCGAGCGGGGCCCAGAGTTCGACCGACGTGCCCTTCAGCATCGAGGTCTGCGAGATCATCGAGACGTCGGCCGGGGCTTGCTTGGCCCGCGCGGCCTGTTCGAGCTGGACGAGCCAGGCTTCGCCCGTCGGCTCGGCCACGGATTCGATGGCGATGCCGCTCGCCTTGGTGAATTCCGTGAAGATGTGCTTGTCGAAGGATTCCTTGAAGTAGCCGCCATAGACGCCGACCTTCAGGCTCTTGTCGGCGGCGCGCAGGATGCTCGGAAAGCCGACGGTGGAGGCGGCGAGGGCGGCGGCGCCACCGGCGAGCACGGCACGGCGGCTGGGCTTCAGGGGGCTTTTCTTGTGCATGGCTCGATCTCCCGGGACGGCGTCCTGCGATCACAACAACAGCGACGCCCTTGTGGAAAAATGAAGAAGAGTCGAAACTCACTTCGATTGGTATCGAAGTTTCGGCAATGGCACTGGATACGACTGACCTCAGATTGTTGCGCGTCTTCGTGACGATCGTCGAGTCCGGCGGTTTCGCCGCCGCACAGGCCAAGCTGAACCTGTCTTTGTCGACGATTTCCAGTCACATGACGGGGCTGGAGTTGCGGCTGGGCGTCACCCTGTGCCGGCGCGGGCGGGGTGGCTTTTCCCTCACCGCCGAAGGCCAGGCGGTCTATGCCGAGGTGAAACGCCTGCTCGGCACCATGGATCAGTTCGATACGCGGATGCGATCATTGCGCGACAAGCTGCATGGCACCTTGTCCATCGGCCTCGTCGACAACACGATCAGCGATCCGAGGGCGCCGCTGGAAAAGGTCTTCGCCCGCTTCGTCGTCGCCGCCCCCGAGGTGCGCCTGAACATCACGTCGGGCGCGCCGGACGATCTGCTGCGCGAAGTCGTCACCGGCACGCTGCATGTCGCCATCGCCTCCTTCCCGCGCATGGTGCTCGGCCTTGACTATCAGGATCTCTATGCCGAGCCGCAGCGTTTCTATTGCGGCAAGGATCATCCCCTGTTCGGGGTAGCCGACGCCGATATCGACGTCGACAGGGTGCGCCGGCACCGCATCGTCGGGCGCGATTACTGGGGTGGGCGCGACCTGAAGATTTTCGCCATCTCGGGCGCCCATGCCGTCGTCTCGGACATGGAGGCGGAAGCACGGCTGATCCTCTCCGGCGCTTTCCTCGGTTACCTGCCCGAGCATTACGCGGCGTCCTTCGTCGCCGCCGGCCGACTGCGCTCGATAAGGCCCGATCTGTTCAGCCGCGAGCAGCTGTTCCAGATCGCCCATGATCCCAACCGGGCGGAGAACGCGGCGCTTGATCTGATGCGGCGGATCGTGCTCGAAGAACTGGGGCCGCGAGCCCAGCTACAGGGGAAGCGTTAAAATCGATCTGTTCAGCGCAGGCGGGCTGGATGCCCCGGGCTTCGTGTTCTTTGGCGTCACCATCGTCACGGCGGCGGTGCTGCGCGCCTTTTCCGGTTTCGGCTTCGCGCTGGCGGCCATGCCGCTGCTTGTGCTCGTCATCGATCCGGCGCGGGCGGTCGTGCTCTGCGCCCTGCTTTCGCTGGCGGCCGGGCTGAAGAACCTGCGGCCCTCCTTGCGCGAGGCGGATCGGGTCCTGCTGAAGCCGTTGCTGATCGGCAGTCTGATCGGCACGCCGATGGGGGTCGCCGTGCTGGACTGGCTGCCGGCCGATGTCATGAAACTGCTGATCGGCTTCGGCGTTCTCGGCTCGGCCATTCTGTTGTGGCGGACCGGGGTGATGAGCGGGGCGGGGCGGTGGCTGGCGCTGCCGGTCGGCCTCTCGGCAGGGTTCATGGGCGGGGCGCTGGCGATCCCGGGGCCGCCCATCGTCGTCTTCCTGCTGGGCACCGAACCCGACGCGCGGAAGGCCCGGGCGACCCTGATGGCCTTCTTCAACGTCTCGGCCATGATTTCGCTGGCGGGCTATGGTGTCACCGGCAAGATCGACGAGATTTCGCCCCTGCAATTCGGCCTCGCCCTGCCTTGCCTGCTGCTGGGCGACTGGCTGGGGGTGAAGCTGTTCGAGCGCTATGGCGCCGCCCATCATCGGCGGATTTCGCTGCTCATCCTCGCCCTGATCGGGGTGACGGCGACGCTCAACGCCCTGCGCTGAGGCTTTCGATGATGCCGGCGGCCCGCCCGAAGGGGGAGCCTTCGCTGGCCGCGATCAAGCCGGCGGCGGCGGCGAGGCCGCGTTTGCCGAATTCGTCGCGCACGCTTTCCGCCAGCCAGGCGGCGCCCTGCTCGGCGCGCTGGGCCTTGCCGGCGCCGGTTCCGGTCAGGTGGCGGAAATGGTCGCCGAGGGCCGTCATCAGCCCATCGACGCCATTGCCCGTGCTCGACGACAGCAGAATGACCGGCACTTTCCAGCCCGTCACGTCTTCGGCGAGCGACAGGGCGCCGACCAGATCGGCCCGGGCCCGCGTCGCCGGGGCGCCGAGATCGGCCTTGGTGACGACGGCGACATGGGGAATCTCGACGATGCCCGCCTTCATGAACTGCAGCGAATCGCCGGAGGCCGGCTGCACGCAGAAGACGACCGTGTCGGCGACCTGTGTCACGTCGGTTTCCGACTGGCCGACGCCCACGGTCTCGATCAGCACCCGGTCGTAAGCCGCGCGCATCAGCACCATCGCCGGGAAAGTGAGGGCGGCGAGGCCGCCCAGCCGGTCCCGCGCCGCCATCGAACGGACGAAGATGCCCTGATCCTCGGCATCGATGATCAGCCGCGTGCGATCGCCCAGCAGGGCGCCGCCGGTGCGCCGCGACGACGGATCGACCGCGATCACGCCGACCGTCAGTCCTTCCCGCCGCCAGCGGTTGATGAGGGCGGAGGTCAGGGTGGATTTGCCCACCCCCGGCGGCCCGGTCAGGCCGATGACATGGGCGCGGGGGTTATCCCAGGCGGCGTCGAGCAGGGCGATGGTGGCGGCGCCATGCGGATCGCGCTCGATCCGGGCGAGGGCTTTCGCCATCGCGCCCTTGCCGCCGCTGCGAAGCTCGTCGAGGGTCATGCGCGCGTCGCCAGATGATGTTTCAGGAGGGGGATGCGGTCGTTGCCCCAGATCACCTTGCCATCGACAAGGAAGGTCGGCACGCCGAAGGCGCCCTTGGCCACCGCCTCGTCCTGGATCGCCTGGGCGGCGGCTTTGGTGCCGGCATCGTCGAGCAGGGTCTCGAAGGCGGCGGGGTCGAGGCCGATGCCGCGCGCGACGTTTACGATATCGGCCCGGCCGATTTCGCCGGCGCGGTCGGTCACGAAGATTTCGTGCTGCAGGGCCGGCACGAAAGCCTCGATCCGGCCCATGACATCGGCGGCGACACAGCCGAGGTTCAACTGGGCGGCATCATATTTCACGCGGCCGTGCGGCTCGCGGAACGGAATGCCATAGAGCGCGGCCCAGGCCTCGGCATCCAGCCGGCGCCAGGCGAAGTCATATTGCTTGGCCGGCGGCGCCCCGTCGAAGGGGGTGGAGCCGCCGCCCCGCGCCTGACGCACGAGGGCGATGGTGGTGACCGGCCGCCAGCGGAAGCGGACGCCGAATTCGGCCGCCAGTTTCGGCAGCTGGCTGACCGCCAGATAGGAATAGCGGCTGGAGGCGCCGAAGACGAAATCGATCGTGGTCATGGTGCCGCTCTCCCTTCGGGGCACCGAGTTTCCCTCCTCACCCTGCCCTCTCCTCCGAGGAGGAGAGCGACTGTCTTGCTGGTCAAGCGGTTTTTGCGCGCCATGGTTGATCATCCCTGATGATGGCATTGAGGATGGTGATGAGTTTCCGGGCTGTTGCGATGATGGCGACGAGCTTTGGCTTGCCGGCGGCGACGAGCCTGTCCCTGAAGGCCCTGAGGTCGGGGTTGTGGCGGGCGGCGACCATGGCGCCCATGAAGAGGGCGGCGCGGACGCCGGCCCTGCCGCCGCCGATGAAGCTCTTGCCGCGCCACTGGCCGGATTGCCGGGTCCAGGGGGCGAGGCCGGTCAGGGCGGCGA
>NZ_JBAQRT010000197.1:0-21546 GCF_049306435.1 Zavarzinia sp. | reverse complement strand
GTCCTCGGCGCCATCTCCCTGCACCGCCTCGCCGGCAGCATCCGGAAAATTGAAAGGCAGCTCTTCGAAGCACACCGAAAACGTAAACTTCAGACCTTAACTTAGCGCATATGGGCGAAGGCCGGGGCCTCGATCCGGCACGGGCGCCCTTTTTGTCGCGAGGTTCCGGCCCTCGCCGGAACTGCCCCGCTTACAGCGCCTTGGCGCGCTCGCGCAGGATGAATTTCTGCACCTTGCCGGTCGAGGTCTTGGGCAGGTCCTCGAAGACGATGGTGCGGGGCACCTTGTAGCCGGCGAGATTGGCCTTGCAGAAGGTGATCACTTCCTCCTCGGTCATGGTCTCGCCCGCCTTCAGGCAGATGAAGGCGCAAGGGGTTTCGCCCCATTTCTCGTCCGGGCGGGCGACCACCGCGGCCTCGAGGATCTTGGGATGCTTGTAGAGCACGTCCTCGACCTCGATGGTCGAGATATTCTCGCCACCCGAGATGATGATGTCCTTCGAGCGATCGCGCAGCTGGATGTAGCCGTCGGGATGCATGACGCCAAGGTCGCCCGAATGGAACCAGCCGCCGGCGAAGGCTTCGTCCGACGCCGCCTTGTTCTTCAGGTAGCCCTTCATGACCAGATTGCCGCGGAACATGACCTCGCCCATGGAGAGGCCATCGCGCGGCACCGGGGTCATGGTCACCGGGTCCATGACCTCGAGCCCGGCGAGCAGCGGCGATTTCACGCCCTGGCGGGCCTTCAGCGCCGCCTGCTGGTCGGCCGGCAGGGCGTCCCAGTCCTCGTTCCAGGCGCAGAGAGTCGAGGGGCCATAGGTCTCGGTCAGGCCGTAGAGATGGGTGATCTTGAAGCCGCTGGCTTCCATCGCCTCGATGACGGCGGCGGGCGGCGGGGCGGCGGCGGTGAACAGCTCCACCTTGCCGGGCAGCGGGCGCTTCGCTTCGGCGCTGGCGTTGATCAGCATCCCCATGACGATGGGGGCGCCGCACAGATGGGTGACCTTGTATTTCTCGATCGCCGAGAAGATCGCCGCGGCCTCGACCCGGCGCAGGCAGACATGGGTGCCGCCCACGACCGCGAGCGACCAGGTGAAGCACCAGCCGTTGCAATGGAACATCGGCAGGGTCCAGAGATAGACCGAAGCCCCGGTCATGCCCGCCGAGACGATATTGTCGACCGCGTTCAGATAGGCGCCGCGGTGGTGGTAGACCACGCCCTTGGGGTTGCCGGTGGTGCCGGACGTATAGTTCAGGCTGATCGCCTGCCATTCGTCGGCCGGGCCTTCCCAGGCGAATTCAGGATCGCCGCCGGCGATGAAATCCTCGTATTCGATCTCGCTCAGGCGCTCGCCCTTACCGGTATAGAGCGGGTCGTCGATGTCGATGATGATCGGCTTCACCGTCGCCAGCGCCAGCGCCTGCCTGATCACATGGGAGAACTCCCGGTCGGTGATCAGCACCTTGGTCTCGGCATGGTCGAGGGTGAAGGCGATATTGGCGGCGTCGAGGCGGATGTTCAGCGTGTTGAGCACGGCCCCCGTCATTGGCACGCCGAAATGGGCATCGAGCACCGGCGGAATATTGGGCGCCATGACCGAGACCGTGTCGCCGGGACCGATCCCCCGCGCCGCCAGCGCCGAGGCGAGACGCCGGGCGCGGGCATAGGCTTCGGCGTAGGAGATCGTCAGATCGCCGTGAATGATCGCCGTGCGCCGCGGATAGACCGCCGCCGCCCGCTCCAGGAAGCCGATGGGGCTCAGGGGAACATAATTGGCGGCGTTCTTGTCGAGATCGGTTTCGTAAGGGTTCTGTCTGGTCATGTCGGCCCCCGCCGAGGAATTCTTGTTGGTTTCGAGACTGGCCCTCTCGAATGATGCCGGCGCCACCCTTGTGCTCAGGTGGTCGCCTCCATGACCTGTAGCGTCCCGCGGTAGATCATGTCCACTGCGACATAAGCCACAATCGCGAGCCCGACATAGGCGATCCAGTGATAGCGCTTGAGCAGCGAGGCGACCAGCGAGGCCGCGGCGCCCATCAGGGCGATGGACAGCACGAGGCCGACGACCAGCACCCACATGTGATGCTGGGCGATGCCGGCGACCGCGAGGACATTGTCGAGCGACATCGAGACATCGGCCAGGATGATCTGGCCGACGGCGCCGCGAAAGGTCGTCGGCGCCTTGGAGCCGGGAACGAATTCCTCCTCCTCGTCATGGCCGGATTTCGCCGCGCGGCGCTGCATCTCGATCTCGCGCCACATCTTCCACGACACCCAGAGCAGCAGCAGCCCGCCGGCCAGGGTCAGGCCGATGAGGCCCATCAGCTCGGTCGTCGCCGCGGCGAAGGCGATGCGCATGATCATGGCGCCGGCCAGGCCCCACAGGATCACCTTGCGCCGGATCTGCGCCGGCACCGACGAAGCCGCGATGCCGATGACGATCGCATTGTCGCCCGCCATCACGAGGTCGACGAGGACGATGCCGCCAAGGGCGACCAATTGCTCGGTGATCAGATTAATGTCCACGGGAACACCTATGAAAGCCGGCCCGCCGCCGGGCCGGGCCGTGATACGCCAGGATAACAGGAAAGGCGGCGTTCAGGTTTCGCCGGAATCCGGCGTGATTTCACCAACCAGAACCTTGTCGACCCGGCGGCCGTCCATGTCCACGACCTCGAAGCGGTAGCGCCCCAGGGTGAAGACGTCACCGGCGGACGGAATGCGCTTCAGGCGATGCATGCACAAGCCGCCCAGGGTGTTGAAATCGGCCTCGGCATCCTGAAGATGCGGCATGGCCAGCAGGTCCCACAGACGGTCGAGGGCATAGCCGCCATCGATCAGGAAAGAGCCGTCCTCGCGCTGGACGACGGAACGTTCGTCCTCCGGCGTATCCGCCTCCTCCAGTTCGCCGATCAGGGCTTCGAGGAGGTCGGTCAGGGTGACGAGGCCCTGGATGTCGCCATATTCGTCGACGATGAGGGCGATCGGACTGCCGCTGGCCCTGAAGGCTTCGAGGGCCTTGAGGGCGGGTGTCGTCTCGGGGATATAGAGCGCGGAATGTATGGCGGCGCCGATGTCGGGCAACTTGCCGGCCAGCAGCTGGTCCTGGGCGAAGAGATCCTTCACCTGAACGAAGCCGAGCACGGTCTTGGTGGTGCCCTTCTTCACGGGAAAGCGCGAGTAATGGCTTTCGGCGATCTTCTGCCAGGTCCGCTTCGGCGGATCGGTGACATCCAGCCATTCGATCTGGGTGCGCGGCGTCATCAGCGCGTCGACGTTGCGGTCGCCGAGGCGCAGGGTCATTTCGACGATGGCGCGTTCGGCTTCCTGGAAATGGCCGGCGGCGGCGCCTTCCTGCATCAGGACGCGGATTTCCTCGTCGGTGACGTCCGGCTCCTTCGAGCCCTTGGGCAGCAGCTTCAGGACCAGATTGGTCGAGCCGGTGATCAGGCCGACGAAGGGCGCCGCGCCGATCGAGAGCCAGCGCAGGGGCCAGGCGACGAAGGTCGCGATCTCGTCGGCCCGGGCGAGGGCGAGGCGCTTCGGCACCAGTTCGCCCAGGATCAGGGTCACGTAAGTAAGCCCCGCGACGATGATCGCGATCGCGATCGTGTCGGCATAGGGCGCGAGGGCGGGGAAACCCGACAGCATGGCGCTCAGCGGGCCGGCCAGCGCCTGACCGCCGAAGGCGCCCGACAGGGTGCCGATCGCCGTGATGCCGATCTGGACGGTGGAGAGGAAGCGGCCGGGATCGGACGCGAGTTCGAGCGCGACGCGGGCAGAGTCGCTGCCGGCGTCCGCGGCCCGCTTCAGCCGTGCCCGCTTGGCGGCGACAATGGCCATTTCCGCCATCACCAGAAAGGCGTTGAGCAGGACAAGCAGGACGAGAATGGTAAGGTCGATGATCATCGGCAAACGTGAAAACGTGCGTGACCATAGCATGGTCGTGGAATTTCGCACGGCACTAATGTGCCGCATCCGGTGAAAGCCCGGTGTCGAGGGGCCGGCGGGGGCCGGACACGACCAAAGTACGAGGGGCATCGGCGGATTGGACGTTGCATTCCCGCCCCGCATTTTGCTGAATCCGCCGCAATAGAACGATGACCGGAAAACGGGGGGAAAGCCGTGGGCGCCTATTCCGAGATGTACGCACGTTGGCAGGCCGATCCTGAAGGCTTCTGGGCCGAGGCGGCGAAGGCGATCGACTGGATCGAGCCGCCGAAGGCCATTCTCGACGATTCGAGGAAGCCGCTCTACAGCTGGTTCCCGGGCGGCAAGGTCAATACCGCCTGGAACTGTCTCGATCGCCATGTCGAGGGCGGCCGCGCCGATCAGGACGCGCTGATCTACGACAGCCCGGTGACCGATACCAGGACCCGCTACACCTACCGCGAGTTGCGCGACAAGGTCGCCGAACTCGCCGGCTGGCTGCGGGACAGGGGCGTCGTCGCCGGCGACCGGGTCATCGTCTACATGCCGATGGTGCCGGAAGCGCTGTTCGCCATGCTGGCCTGCGCCCGCCTCGGCGCCATCCATTCCGTGGTCTTCGGCGGTTTCGCCGCCAAGGAACTGGCGACCCGCATCAATGACGCCAAGCCGAAGGCGATCATTTCCGCCTCCTGCGGCGTCGAGCCGGGCCGTGTCGTCGCCTACAAGCCGCTGCTCGACGAGGCGATCGAACTCGCCAGCTTCAAGCCGGAATTCACCCTGATCTGGCAGCGCCCGATGCTGGCGGCCTCGCTGGTCGAGGGCCGCGATTTCGACTGGGGCAAGGTCGTGCCCGGCACGGCGCCCGCCGACTGCGTGCCGGTCGCCTCGACCGATCCGCTCTATGTGCTCTATACCTCGGGCACCACGGGTATCCCCAAGGGCGTCGTCCGCGACAACGCGGGGCATATGGTGGCGCTTGCCTGGTCGATGACGAATATCTATGGCGCGGCCCCGGGCGAAGTGTTCTGGGCGGCCTCGGACGTGGGCTGGGTCGTCGGCCATTCCTACATCACCTATGGCCCGCTGCTGATCGGCGCGACCACCATCCTTTACGAAGGCAAGCCGGTGGGCACGCCGGATGCCGGCGCCTTCTGGCGGGTGATCGAGGAATACGACGTCCGCACCCAGTTCTGCGCCCCGACCGCCTTCCGCGCCATCAAGAAGGAAGACCCGGACGGCAAGCTGCTGGCGGATTACGACATTTCCTGCCTGCGCACCCTGTTCCTCGCCGGCGAGCGGGCCGACCCGGATACCATCCAGTGGGCCGAGCGCATGGTGAAAGTGCCGGTGATCGATCACTGGTGGCAGACGGAATCGGGCTGGCCGATGGCCGCCAACATGGTCGGCGTCGAATTGCTGCCGGTCAAATACGGCTCGCCCACCTGCGCCGTGCCGGGTTACGACATCCGCGTGCTCGACAATGACAACAACGAGATGAAGCGCGGCGAGATCGGCTCGATCGTCGTCAGGCTGCCGCTGGCGCCCGGCGCCCTGCCCACCCTGTGGCAGAACGACGACGGTTTCATCCGCTCCTATCTCCAGGATTTCCCGGGCTACTACAAGACGGGCGATGCCGGTTACATCGACGAAGATGGTTACATCTATGTCATGAGCCGGACCGACGACATCATCAATGTCGCCGGTCACCGCCTGTCGACGGGCGGCATGGAGGAGGTTCTGTCCTATCACCCGGATGTCGCCGAATGCGCGGTGATCGGCGCCGCCGACCAGCTGAAGGGTCAGGTGCCCGTCGGCTTCGTCGTCCTCAAGGCCGGCGTGACCCGCCCGGACGAGGAGATCGAGAAGGAACTGGTCCGCCTGGTGCGCGACAAGATCGGCCCCGTGGCCGCCTTCAAGACCGTGACGGTCGTGAAGCGCCTGCCCAAGACCCGTTCGGGCAAGATCCTGCGCGGCACCATGCGCAAGATCGCCGACAGCGAACAATGGTCGATGCCGGCGACGATCGACGATCCGATCATCCTCGACGAGATCGCCGATTCGCTGCGCGCCATCGGCTACGCCAAGACGGAAAAAGGCGCGGCCTGAGACCACGAAGGTCCCGAGGCCGCGCCCGTCCGGAGCCCCCGGGGGAAAGGGTTCCGGACAGTTGCCCCGTCGGCCGTGTCAGGGTGGGAGGCCGCCAGGGGGGGGGGATGGATGGCGGCCCTAGGGCCGCCCGAACAGGGCGTCGAGGCCGCCTTTCAGACTGCGCGCCGCCAGCAGCCGGCGTCCGAGATCGATCCAGCCGCCGAGCGCGACCCTGAAGGGGTTGCGGGTCGGCGTGCCGGCCGCCACGCCATAGCGCAGCGGCTCGTCCGGCACGGCCTGGAAGGTGCCGAACAGCCGGTCGAACAGGATGGTGACGCCGCCGAAATTCCGGTCGAGGCAGATCGCGTTCGCCGCGTGGTGGACATGGTGGTGCCGGGGTGTGTTCAGCACCCCTTCCAGCGGACCGAGACGGGGCATCCAGCTCATGTGCAGGAAGATCTGGTAGAACAGATTGGCCGCCAGCATGGCGAGGACCGCCAGGGGCGGAAAGCCGATCAGGACCAGCGGCAGATAGAACAGGAAGCCGCCGGTCAGCTGGCCACCCCAGCCGAGCCGGAAGGCCGCCAGCAGGTTGAGGCGGGTCGATGAATGATGCACCCCATGGGTCGCCCACAGGAGGCGAAACCGGTGCATCGCGCGATGATGCCAATAGTAACAGAATTCGACCCCGACGAAGAGCAGGGCAAGGCCGGCCGGTCCCATGTCGATCGCGCCGAGGGGCCGGCCCCGCGCGGCCAGGAAGAACAGGCCGAGGACAAGGGGCGCCGTCAGGAGCGCCAGCAGGCGCTGGCCCAGCATGATGACGGCGGTCGCCAGGCTCTCGCCGAGGTCATAGGCGGGGCGGCCCCGCAGGGCGCCGAGGCCCGCCTCGGCGGCGACGAGGGCGAGCAGAAGGAGCGGCATGATCCAGCGCGGGTCCTGCCCCGGGACCATTCCGTTGGCCAATACATCCATCGCTCGCCCTCCCGGTGCCGGGCTTACTGCGCCTGGCCCGCGGCGCGGGCGGCCTGGGCGTCCTCGATCGCGGCGAGGCAATCCTTCGAGACCTGGTCCTGCTTGGTCTTCAGGCATTGCAGGATGCGGCCGCCGCCGGGCTCGACATCGGCGCACAGGGCCTTGGCGTCGGCGGCGCAAGCGGCGCGCAGTTTCTTGGCCACGGCCTGCTGGGCAAGGGCAGGGCTGGCCGCCGCGAGGAACAGCGCGGCGAGGGTCAGGGCGCGGGACATCATCGGTTTCTCCGGTTCTGCGGATCAGTTGGCGGGGGTGACGCTGCGGCTCTTGTCCACGGTGACGGTCTTGCCGTTGGGGCCGGTCGCCGTGCCGGAATAATCGTAGGTGCCCTGGCCATCGGTGGTGCCGCTGCCCGAATAGGTGCCGCCGCGCCGGCCTTCGCCGCCGCGGTTCACGGAATAGGTGCCGTCGCCATTGTTGGTGGCGCTGCCCGAACGGCTCCAGCTGTTGCCGGCGCGGCCGGTGCCTTCGCGGTTGCGGCTGCAGGTGCCGTTGGCGCAGCCGCTGTCGAGGTTGCGGGAATAGCTGCGGCCACCGGCGCCGGTGCCGCTGACGTGGCGATCGCGGGCGAAGCTCTCGCTGGCGGCACCGGCGAGGGTCAGGGTGGCGGCCAGGGCGGCCAGGGTGGCGAGAGCGGCCTTGCGGGTGAACATCGGTGGTCTCCTCGGGTCTGGCGGCCGGGTCATTCCGTCCGCCGTCGAAAGCGATCCTCCGCCCGCCGCTTTGCCCGGGTATTGCCGCCGGGCTGATATTTGTAACGATTTGTAACGGGCCTTGGCGCCGCCGCCGGCTTCGATGACAATCCCGGCCATGAGCGACAAGACGATCCTTCTCGTGGAGGACGACGCCGAAATCCGCGACCTTCTCTCCGCCTTCCTGCGGCGGGAAGGTTTCGCCGTCGAGACGGCGGGGGAGGCGAGGGCGATGGATGCCATCCTCGCGCGGCTGAGGCCCGACGCGATGGTGCTCGACATCATGCTGCCGGGCGAGGATGGATTGTCGATCTGCCGGCGCATCGCGCCCCGGGGCGATATTCCGATCATCATGCTGACGGCCAAGGGCGACGACATCGACCGGATCGTCGGCCTCGAACTCGGCGCCGACGACTATCTGCCCAAGCCCTTCAACCCGCGCGAGTTGCTGGCGCGGATCCGGGCGGTGCTGCGCCGGGGCGGGCGGGTCGCGGCGACCGCGGGATCACCCCGGCGCCGCCTGCGCGTCGCCAGCCTGACCGTCGATCTCGATGGCCGGCTGGTCGAGGACGCGGCGGGTCGGCGCGTCGCCCTGACCTCCGCCGAATTCGATCTGCTCGCCTGTTTCGTCGAACATCCGCGCCGGGTGCTCAGCCGCGATCAATTGCTGGACTGGACGCGGGGGCGTGGCGCCGATCCCTTCGATCGCACCATCGACGTCGGCATCTCGCGCCTGCGCCGCAAGCTGGAAGCGGCCGACGCCACGGTGCCCGGACTGATCAACACGGTGCGCAACGGCGGTTACATCTTCTCGGGCGATATCGTGGAGGTTTCGTCGTGATGGCCCGTCTCGGCATCGTCTGGCGGCTGGTGCTGATCCTGCTGGCGGCGCTGATCCTGGTGCAGCTGATCACCACCACCGTCTATTTCTGGCGGCGGGAACAGGCTTTCGACGCGCGCCTGCGCTCGCCCATCGCCGATCAGGTGGCGGCCATGGCCAGTCTCGTCGACGAGGCCGATCCGCTGGAGCGCGAGATCATGCTACGCGCCTTCAACAGCCAGGATCTCCTGGTCAGCATCACCGCCGACCGGGGCGCGGTCCTGCCCGAGGGGCGACCGCTTCGCCCGATGGAAGGGCGCATCCGGGCCGAGCTGCCGGCGCTGTCGCCGCCCCGCGTCGTCGTCGTCCGCATGGAAGCCGATATCGAACAGAGCCGGCGCCTGCCCCTGCTCAGCCGCTTGTTCGCCGGCAAGGTGGCGGCGACGGTCGGCCTGTCCGACGGGCGCTTTCTTCACGTCCTGGCCGATGGCGACCTGATGCCCCGGCTGTTCGGCCTGCAGCCCGGCTTCTTCGCCGGGATCATCGGCTTCATGGTCGCGCTTCTCGTCATCGTCCTGTTCACCCGGGAATCGAAGCCGCTGCGCCTTCTGGCCCGCTCGGTCCAGGATTTCGGCCGCGACGCCGAGCCCCGGCCGGTCAAGGAAGCGGGCGCGGCCGAGGTGCGGGTGCTGATCCGCGCCTTCAACGACATGCAGGGCCGCCTGTCCGAATTGATGCGCAACCGCGCCTTCATCCTCGGCGCCCTCGCCCATGACCTGCGCACCTATCTCACCCGGTTGCGGCTGCGCGCCGAATTCCTGCCGGACGAGGCGGACAAGGACCAGTGGATCCGCAATCTCGATCACATGGGCCGCATGGTCGAGGACAGTCTGACCTTCGCCAAAGTCAGCTTCGGCGCCGACCGCGAGGCGCGCAGCGATCTCGCCCAGATCGCCCGGCGCGAAATCGAGGAGCGGCAGGCCCTCGGCCTCGCGGTTACCGGCAACCTGTCGGAAGCGGTGGCCCCGGTCGCCGGCGGCGAGACGGCGCTGGCCCGCGCCCTCGCCAATCTGGTCGACAATGCCCTGAAATACGCCGGCAACGCCGAGATTTCCCTGACGCGGGAGGGTGGCACCTTGCTCCTCGCGGTCGAGGACCGGGGGCCGGGCCTGCCGATGGCCGCGCGCGACCAGCTGGGCCAGCCGTTCCAGCAGGCCGATGCCGCCCGCACCAAGGGGACAAGCGTGGGGGGGCCGCAGGCCGGCGCCGGCCTTGGCCTCGCCATCGCGCGGGAAATCGCCGCCGGTCTCGGCGGCGACCTGGTATTGGGCGACCGTCCGGGGGGCGGGGCGCGTGTGGTTCTGCGGATGCCCGCCATATCTTCTTGAACCGGGACGCGCGGCGCACGATATTTGGGCCAGCGTTCAATCGTGAACAGAGGAATTTCCATGGCTGACTTCAATCGTTATCCCACCGGCTCGGTCGCGGGCGGGCGGGCATCGGCGGTCAGCTTCGATGCCGGCCTCCGCGCCTATATGCAGCGGGTCTATCAGTTCATGGCGATGGCGACCGGGCTTTCGGGCGTCACCGCCTGGGCCGTGGCCAACACGGGCCTGCGCGACATCTTCTTCGCCTATAACCCGCAGGCCATGGCCTGGGGGCCGACCGGTATCGGCCTGATCGCCATGATCGCGCCGATCGCCCTCGTTTTCTTCATCTCGTTCCGCATCCAGCACATGAAGGCGTCGACGGCGCAGATGGCCTTCTGGGTCTACGCCGGCCTGACCGGTCTGTCGCTGGCCTCGATCCTGCTGAACTTCACCGGCGAGAGCGTGGCGCGGGTGTTCTTCATCTCGGCCGCGACCTTCGGCGGCATGAGCCTGTGGGGCTATACGACCAAGCGCAGCCTCGATGCCCTCGGCTCGTTCCTGTTCATGGGCCTGATCGGCATCCTGATCGCCTCGGTGGTCAATATCTTCCTCGCCTCCTCGGCGATGCAGTGGATGATCTCGGTGATCGGCGTCCTGGTCTTCTCGGGCCTCACCGCCTATGACACCCAGAAGATCAAGGAAATGTACGCCGAGGGCGACGATGGCGAAGTGTCGACCAAGAAGGCCGTGTTCGGCGCCCTGACGCTCTATCTCGACTTCATCAACCTGTTCATCATGATGATGCGCCTCTTCGGCGACCGTCGCTGATCGCAGGCGACACGACGTGACAGACGCCCGGCGGTTCCACCCGCCGGGCGTTTTCGTTTAGGCTGACCGGAACGGAGACAGGGAGACCGCGTGATGAAAGTGCTCGTTGCCATGATGAAGCATGAAACGAACACCTTCTCGCCCCTGGTCACCGATCTCGCCCGTTTCGAGGCCTGGGGCCTGCACTTCGGCCCCGCCGCCGAGCGCGCCTATGCCGATACCGCCATGCCCATGGGCGCCTATATCCGCCTGTGCCGGGCGCGCGGGGCCGAGGTGATCACCCCGGTCGCGGCCGAGGCCATGCCCGGCGGCATCGTCACCCGGGGCGCTTACGAGACCCTGGCCGGCGCCATAGTCGAGGCGGCGCGCCAGGGCGTCGATGCCATGCTGCTCGACCTGCACGGCGCCATGGTCGCCGAACATGTCGCCGACGGCGAGGGGGAGTTGCTGCGGCGCCTGCGCGCGGTCGCGCCCCATGTGCCGATCGCCGTCACCTGCGACCTTCATTGCAACCTGACCACCGCCATGGTCGAGAATTGCGATGCCCTGATCGGTTACAAGACCTATCCCCATGTCGACATGGCCGAGATGGGCGAGCGGATCGCCCGCGTGCTCTTCGATGCCATCGACGGCAAATGCCGACCGGTCATGGCCTTCTCGCCTATCCCTGTGCTGGCGCAGACCCTGCGCATGGGCACCGACGATGCCCCGATGAAGGATGTGGTCGGCGAGGCCCGCCGGCTGGAAGGCCAGGGGCTGCTGGCGGCCACCGTCTTCGGCGGCTTTCCCATGGCCGATGTCGCCCATGCCGGCATGGCGGCGGTCGTCGTCGCCGATGGCGACCCGGCAGGGGCGCGGGCGGCGGTCGACCATCTGGTCGATTTCGCAAGGGAAAGGCGCGACGATTTCCTCTACGGCCACGAGCCGATCGAGACCGCGCTGGAGCGGGCGGCCCTGCTGGGGCGGGACGGCGGGCCGGTGATCCTGCTCGATCACGCCGACAATTGCGGCTCGGGCGGGACGCAGGATGTCATGGGCGTCGTCGCCGCCGTGATCGACAAGGGCCTTGGCGATGTCGCCGTGGGAGCGGTCTATGACCCGGAGGCGGTCGCCCGGATGGCGGCGGCCGGGGTCGGCAGCACGATCACCCTCGACCTCGGCGGGCGGATCGCCATGCCGGCGCTGGGCCTCGAAGGCCGGCCCCTGACGGTCACCGGCCGGGTGAAGGTGCTGACCGACGGGCGCTTCATCGTGCGGGGGCCGATGTACACGGGCGTCACCGTCGAGATGGGGCCGACGGCGGTCCTCTCCATCGACGAGGGCCGGGTGGAGATCGTCATCACCTCCCGCCATCACGAGCCGTGGGATCGCGGCGTCTTCACCAGCGTCGGCATCGATCCCGCCGCCAAACGCTATCTGCTGCTGAAATCGCGCATCCACTACCGGGCGGGTTTCGCGCCCCTGGCGAAGGCGACCATCACCCTCGACGGCGAGGGCGTGACCACGTCGGACAACAGCAAATTGACCTACGACCGGCTGGCGCGGCCGATCTATCCCTTCGACCGCATCAACTGACGGCGGCGCGGCGGCCCGGCAACAGGCGGGCGACCACCTCCGCGTCGGCGCCGGGGCCGGCCACGGCCCTGATCTCGCGCGGGCCGAGGGCGCGGCCATCGGCGGCGCGCACCTCGAGGGGGGCGATGGGCCGGCCATCCCGCCGGTCGACCAGGACGACGGGCGGCGGGTCCGGATTGGCATGGGCATCACCCCATTGCAGCAGGCTGACCAGCACCGGCATCAGCGCCTCGCCCTTCGCCGTCAGGCGGTATTCGACCGTGGCCGGATCGGGCTCGGTCCGCTCCAGCACGCCGGCGGCGACCAGTTTCTTCAACCGGGCCGACAGGATGTTGCGGGCAATGCCCAGGCGATCGGTGAAATCCTGGAAGCGCCGGCAGCCGAAGAAGGCTTCGCGCACCACGAGAAGGCTCCACCATTCGCCGACCACGTCGAGGGCGCGGGCGAGGGAACAATTCTTCTCGGCGAAGGAATGGCGGGTCATGACCAGGGACGATAGGCTATGTGGTTTCATCATGCAACTGCGTGCGCCGCGATCCTGCGATGACGAGTCTGGCAGTTGTGATATGCAACTGCGTGCCGTTCAATCGGGCCATGACGATCGATGGGGGACTGCCATGAACCACCCGAGCCGCGGAAGCCTGACGAACATACCGGTCGAGCGCCTGTTCCCGCCCCGAACGGAAGAAGCGCCGCCCGCGCCCGCGCCGGTGCCGCCGCCCGAGGGATTGTTCGCCCGCGACGGCGAGGATCATCTGCCGCTGCCCCTGGCGCATGGCCCCTTCGATGCACTCCACGGCGGCGCCATCGGTGGCCTCCTGGCCAATGCGGCCGAGGCGCTGGCGGCGCGGGAGGACATGGGCACGCCGATCGCCGCCCATATCCAGTTCCTGCGCCCGCTGAAGTCCGACCACCGGCTGACGGTCTTCGCCGAGGTGGCCCAGCCCGGCCGGCGCCTGAATCTCGTCGACGCCTTCATCGAGGTGGAGGGGGCTCTCCGGGCCGAGGGGCGTTTCACCTTCGCAAGGGATATCGACATCCCGGGCCTCGCCGAGCGGCCGACCGGCCCCGTGCATGATCCCCTGTCCTTCCCGGTGATCCAGCCGCCGCACCAGCCGGGCCGCATCTGGTTCAAGGATGCCCTCGAATGGCGCGAGGCACCGGGCGGCACGGTCTGGATCCGGGGCCTGACCGAGCTTGGCCCCGAGGCCCATGCCTTGCCCCGGGTGATCGCCGCCGCCGACTGGTCCGCCGGCATCAGCCGGCCCGATGGTTGGTCCCGGCCCCGGGCCGCCGCCTTCCCCAATTCGGCCCTGACCCTGAACCTGTGGCGCCGGCCCATCGGCGACTGGATCGGTCTTACCCCGAAAAGCCGGTGGAGCCGCGCGGGCTTTGGCATGGCCGAGGCGATCCTGTCGGACAGTCATGGCGAGATCGGCACGAGCACCATGCCGGTCATCCTGTTGCCTTTCCCGGAGAAAACCGCCCCCGTGGCTTGAGACGCCGCCACAAATGCCTATACTGCGCGCGCCCGACGACGGGCGGATCCAAGGATGGATGTTATGGCGCGCGACGTGAAGAAGGTCGTGCTCGCTTATTCCGGCGGGCTCGACACCTCGGTTATTCTGAAATGGCTGCAGGAAGCCTATGGCTGCGAGGTGGTGACCTTCACCGCCGACCTCGGCCAGGGTGAGGAGCTGGAGCCGGCGCGCAAGAAGGCCGAGATGTTCGGCGTGAAGGAAATCTTCATCGAGGACCTGCGCGAAGAATTCGTTCGCGATTACGTCTTCCCGATGTTCCGCGCCAACGCGCTTTACGAGGGTGTCTATCTGCTCGGCACCTCGATCGCCCGGCCGCTGATCGCCAAGCGCCAGATCGAGATCGCCCGCCAGGTCGGCGCCGATGCCGTCGCCCATGGCGCCACCGGCAAGGGCAACGACCAGGTCCGCTTCGAGCTGTCCTATTACGCGCTCGAGCCCGGCATCCATGTCATCGCGCCCTGGCGCGAATGGGACCTGACCTCGCGCACCAAGCTGATCGACTTCGCCGAGAAGCATCAGATTCCGATCGCCAAGGACAAGCGCGGCGAAGCGCCCTTCTCGGTCGACGCCAATCTTCTGCACACCTCGTCCGAGGGCAAGGCGCTGGAAGATCCCTGGCAGGAGCCCGAGGAATTCGTCTATTCCCGCACGGTTTCCCCGGAAGCCGCGCCCGACAGGCCGACCTATGTCGAAATCGAGTTCGAGAAGGGCGACGCGATCGCCGTCGACGGCGAGAAACTGTCGCCGGCCGCCCTCCTTGCCCGCCTCAACGATCTGGGCGGCGCCAATGGCATCGGCCGCCTCGACCTCGTGGAGAACCGCTTCGTCGGCATGAAGTCGCGCGGCGTCTACGAGACCCCCGGCGGCACCGTGTTGCTGGCGGCCCATCGCGGCATCGAGTCGATCACCCTCGACCGGGGCGCCATGCACCTGAAGGACGATCTGATGCCGCGCTACGCGGAGCTGATCTACAACGGCCTGTGGTTCAGCCCGGAGCGCGAGATGCTGCAGGCCCTGATCGACAAGAGCCAGGAGCATGTCTCGGGCACGGTGCGGCTGAAGCTCTACAAGGGCTCGGTCCGCGTCGTCGGCCGCAAGAGCCCGAACACGCTCTATTCCTTGAGCCACGTCACCTTCGAGGAAGACGCGGTCTACGACCAGCACGACGCCGAAGGCTTCATCAAGCTGAACGCGCTGCGCCTCAAGCTGCTGCGCCGCCGTGGCATGAACAACTGATGATGCCGGGGGCGGGTTCGCCGCCCCCCCTTTGAGCGGATTGCCGATTCATCGAATCGGCAATCCGCTCAAATGTCTTTTAATCGTGCGGTTTCCAGCGGCAAACCGGCATCCACTTTGCCGGAAACCGCACCAGTCCGCGAGGGGTCATGAGCGACCGTCACGACGCCAACCGCCGCCATTGGGACGAGGTCACGGCCCTGCACCGCGACTCGGCCTTCTATGATGTCGAGGGCTTCCTGGCCGGGCGCTGCACCGTCGGCCCGATCGAGCGGGACGCGCTCTCGCCCCTGCTGCGCAAGACGCTTTTGCACCTCCAGTGCCATTTCGGCCTCGATACCCTCAGCCTGCTCCGGCTCGGCGCCTCGCGGGTGACCGGGGTCGATATCTCGCCCGCCGCGATCCACGAGGCGGAAAGCCTCGCAGACAAGCTGAAGCTGTCGGCCTGGGCCGATTTCGTCGAAGCCGACGTGCTGAAGGTCGATCTCGGCAGTCGCTTCGACCGCATCTTCACCTCGCATGGCGCGATCAACTGGCTGTCGGACCTCGACGCCTGGGGCCGGGTCATCGCCCGTCATCTCGCGCCAGACGGGTTGTTCTACATGATGGAGGCGCATCCGCTCGGCCTTGCCCTCGACATCGACGATGCCGGCCGGCTGTTCCAGCGCTTCGACTATTTCCACAAGGACGAGCCGGTCGCCCTCGACGGCGTGCCCGACTATGCCGTGCCCGATTATGTGCCCAAGGAAGCCGGCCTCGGCTGGACCTGGACCATCGCCGACATCATGGCGGCACTGGAAGCCGCCGGCCTGCAGGTCTTCGAATTCCGCGAATATCCCTTCGCCGCCTGGGAGGCCCTGCCGGGCATGACCCCGGACAAGGGCCGCTACTACTGGCGTCGCGCGGCCGAGGCCGGTCCGGACACGCCCCTGCTGTTCAGCCTGAAGGCCCGCCACGCGGCTTGACTCTCCGCCCCGTTTTCTGGAACATAAAGGGAACAAACGGGAGGCGAGGATGGTCAAGGCGATACCGGACGGCTATGAGGCCGTTACCCCCTATCTCATTGTCGACGGCGCCGCCGCGGCGATCGATTTCTATGTCGCCGCCTTCGGCGCGACCGAGCTTTTCCGCCTGCCGTCGCCGGACGGCCGCATCGGCCATGCCGAATTGCGCCTGGGCAAGGGCGTGATCATGCTGGCCGATCCCTTCCCCGAGATGGACGCGGTCGCGCCCGAGGCCGGCAAGCCGACCCCGGCCACCTTCGTTTTCTACTGCGACGATGTCGATGCGGTGGCGGCGCGGGCGGTCGCGCTGGGCGCTTCCTTGCGCGGCGCGATCGAGGACAAGTTCTACGGCGACCGCATGGCGACCCTGCTCGATCCCTTCGGCCACCGCTGGCACGTCTCGACCCATGTCGAGGATGTCGCCCCGGACGAGCTGGACCGCCGGGCCAAGGCGGCCATGGGCGGGTGATCACGCCCATGGCCCGACGGCATCCTGCATGACGGCATCCTACACGAAGGTGTAATCGCTGGCGTGCACCGCCGCCATGTTGGCGAAGGTGATGATGTCGTGGATCGTGCCATTGGCCGAATTCACCTGCCAGTGGGTGGCGTCGATCTGCACGAACGTGCCGGCGCCATAACCGCTGAACTGGATCTTGTCGCCGACCGAGGCGCCATTGCCGGTGAAATCGGTGATCGTGTCGCCCTGCGCCTGGCCCGCGGCGAAGACGAAGGTATCGCTGCTGGTGCCGCCGGTCAGCGTATCGGCACCCGCGCCGCCATTGATCGTGTCGGCACCGCCACCGCCGTCGATCACGTCGCCGCCGCCGAGACCCGACAGGACATTGCCGCCATTGCCGCCGGTCAGCGCATTGGCCGCGCCATTGCCGGTGCCGGCCACCGCCTGGCTGGTGGTGATCACGAGATTCTCGAAGCCGTTGGCCAGCGTGTAGGCGAAGCCCGCGCGGATCGTATCGGTGCCACCGCCGCCCGCCTCGCTCACCTTGTCGCCGAGACTGTCGAGGACATAGATGTCGTCGCCGAGGCCGCCGCGCATGTCGTCGTCGCCAGCGCCGCCGTCCAGCGAGTCGTTGCCCGCCTCGCCCAGAAGCGTGTCATTGCCGCCATTGCCCGACAGGACGTCGTCGCCCTCGCCACCCTTCAGCGTGTCGTCGCCGTTGCCGCCACCGATCGTGTCATTGCCGCTCATTCCGTAGAGCCGGTTGGCGGCATTGTTGCCGGTCATCGCATTGTCGAGCTCGTTGCCGGTGCCCGTGGTCGCGGCGCTGCCGAACAGCATCAGATTCTCGACCCCGGCGCCAAGCGTGTGGGTCACGGTGGCTTCGACCGTGTCGATGCCGTCCCCGCTGCTTTCGTCGATAACGTCGCCGAGACTGTCGACGACATAGGTATCGTCGCCCCATTGCCCGATCAGCGTATCGGCGCCACGCCCGCCCGACAGGCGGTCGTTGCCGTCGCCGCCGGTGATCGTGTTGGCCAGCGTATTGCCGGTGCCGGTGAAGTCGCCGCCGCCCGGCTGCCAGAAGCCGGTATAGGTCAGATTCTCGACGTTCCGGGGCAGGACATAGGTGTTCAGCGTGGCGAAAACGATATCGGTGCCGGCATTGCCGGCCTCGTTCACGATGTCGCCCACATCGTCGACGCCATAGGCATCGTCGCCGGTGCCGCCGGACATGGTGTCAGCCCCGGCCCCGCCATCGAGCCAGTCGCCATCGGCGCCGCTGGACAGCGTGTCGTCGCCATCGCCACCATAGAGATCCTGCATCCCGGCGCCGCCGATCAGGATGTCGTTGCCGCCCTCACCCCTCGCCATGTTCAGGATCGCGCCGCCGGTGATGTGGTCGGCCCCCTGTGTGCCCAACAGGGAAACATGTTCGATATTGACGAACTGCGTGCCGTCGCTCGCGGTCACGGTCACGCTGGTGCCTGGCGTCAGATCGAGGGTGATGCCGATGGTCAGGTCCGATCGATCGATCATCGCCCAATCTTCGTCGGCGCCGCCGTCGAGGCGATCGACGCCGTGTCCGGCTTCGAAGTAATCCTGCCCGGCGCCGCCCGCCAGCCAGTCGTCGCCATCGCCGCTGACGAAGACGTCGTCTTCGAGGCCGCCGATGATCCGATCATCGCCCGAACCGGTGAAGATCGTCAGATGCTCGATGCCGGTGATGGTCGAGCCGTCATTGGCCGTCGCAACGACATCTGGCCCGGCGGAAAGATCGATCTCGAACGCCGTGGTCAGGTCGGAGCGGTTGACGAAGCCATCATCGAAGCCGGCGCCGCCGTCGAGATGGGCGATGCCGAGGCCGGAATCGAGCGAATCGCTGTCGTCGCCGCCGTAAAGCCAGTCCTCGCCATCCATGCCGTGCAGATACTGAACACCGGCCCCGCCCGTGATCGTGTCATTGCCATCACCGCCATAGGCGCGGTCCCAGCCGAAATAATTACCGCTGGACGCCCCGGTGAAGATCGTGTCGTCGCCATCGCCGCCGCTGATCACGTCGTCGTCGTCACCGCCGGTGATCGTGTCGTTACCGCCTTCGCCGAACAACTGGTCGAGACCGGCGCCGCCGCCGGGGCCGCCATTGATGATGTCGTTGCCTTCGCCGCCCTGGATCGTGTCGCTGCCGGTCTGGCCCAGCAGCGTGTCGTTGCCGCCGCCGCCCTGGATCGTGTCGTCCCCGGCGCCGCCGGTAATGCGGTCGTCGCCGGTATCGGTATCGGGCGAGCCGTCAGGAAAGCCATAGAGTTGGTCATCCCCGCTCGTGCCACTGATGGTGTCCGCGCCATTCGTGCCGAACTTGATCGTCATTCTCTGGTTCTTCCGATTGTTATCGTTTTGGCATCATGAAAATGCGCGGGGGATGGGTTGAAATTCCCGGATTCAGCACAAGAGTGCGCGGAATTTCTTGAGAGTTATCTTCCAGACGTTTTCGGAATCCGGAAGAATTACTGTGAAAGGATGTAGCGTTGCTGTCGTGAGGGCATTGATCTGCGTCAACAGCGCATCGCTTCGGATGTCGCTGCCTGGCTCGATCCGTCCGGCGTCGCCAGAAGGTCTGTCAGCCCAGACCCAGAACCGCGTCCATGGCCTGGCGCAGGCGGGCGATTTCGTCGGTGAGGCGGTGGAAGGTGCGGGTGGCGAAATTCCAGTCGCCGTTGCCGACCGCGAGGCGGCAGGGGCCGATGGCCGACAGCAGGGGGCGGGCCTCGATGTCCTTGGCTTCACCGGCGAGGACATGGAGACTGTCGAGCGCGCGGTCGCCGTCGTGGGCGTCGACCGCGGCGGCGAGATCGGCTTCCAGCTGATCGAGGGTTTCGGCGACGACCGCGAGCACGGCGGCGAGATCGAGGTCGTCGACCAGATCGAGCCGGGATTTCAGCGCCGGAACATCGATCGGCGGCAGGGTGGACGTCATTTCGTCCGCGCCACCCGACAGAAGGTCGACCAGCTGTCCGAGGGCGAGCGGCTTCGCCATCATGCGATCCATGCCGGCGACGCGGGCTTCGTCCGATGCCGGCCCCGCCGCCTGCTCCGCCATGCCGACGACATGGCCGCGGGGCAGGCCATGGGCTTCCTCATGGGTGCGAAGGCCGCGCACGAAATCGGCGCCGGTGACCACGGGCAGGTGCAAATCCGCCAGGATCAGATCATAGGGCGATTCCGATGTCGCCAGGATCAGGGCCTGGGCGCCATTGGCGACGATGTCGACCCTGGCGCCCAGAGCCTGCAACTGGCGGGCGAGGGTGGCGCGCTCCAGCGGGTCGGCGCTGGCGACCAATGCGCGCAGATGCGCGACCGCCCTGTCCATCGGGGACGGGGGCGCCGCGACACCGGGGGGCGCCATCTGGGCGCCGGAGCGCAGGGCTTGGCGCCATTCGCCGGCCGGACGCCGGTCGGTGGCGGAAACTCCGGGACAGGGCAGCGCGACATGACAGGTGGAGCCGGCGCCTTCGGATGTCCCGCTCTCGATCGTCGCGCCCAGAGTCGCGGCGATGCGCGCGGCGAGAGCGGGGAGCAGGGCGTCGGCCGGACCCGGCGTGCCGCTGTCGTGGATGTCGATGCACAGCTGGTCCGCTTCGCCCTCCAGGGTCAGGGCGATGCCGCCGCTGGCGGTCTGGCGCAGGGCCTGCTCGATCAGGCAGGAGACGAGCTGGCGCAGATGGGGGATGTCGATTTCGATCGACGACGGCAGGCCCGCCGCCAGCGAGGCTTCGAAATGGAGGCCGCGCCGGCTGGCGTCGCCCATGAACTGCAGGCGCATTTCGTCGAGGAAGTCGGCGAGGGCGAGGGCCGAGGCCGGGCCGGGGATCGAGGCGCCGGCATCGATCCGCGCGATATCCGGCAGCCAGGCGAGGAAATCGCCCGTGTCGCGCACCGAGCGGATGGCGGCCGCGATCAGGGGGCGCTGTTCGGCGCCCGCCGGCCCGCGCTCCAGCAATTCGAGACTGCCGAGGGCCGCATTCAGCGAGCCGCCGAGTTCGCGCACCACGGCGGCGATGAAATCCGCCCGGCCGGACATGGCCCGTTCGGCCCGCGCCCGGGCTTCGACATGCTCCTGCTCCAGGCGTTTGCGGCGGGTCACGTCGCGCTGGAAGGAAATGAAGAACAACAGGCCGCTGTCGGGATCGATCACCGGCACGATATCCATCTCGACCCAGTACCGCTCGCCCTCGCGCGAGCGGTTCAGGATCTCGATGCGGATCTTGCGCCGGTTGGCCAGGGCGGCACGGATTTCGGCCTTCGTCTCGGGGCTTGTTTCCTCGCTCTGGAACAGGCGCGGCGTCTGGCCCAGCATGGCGGACAGGGGATAGCCGGTCAGCCGGCATTGCTGCTCGTTGGCGCTGACGATGCGGGGGTAGGGCGAAGCCAGATCACCGGCTTCGCAAACCATGATGCTGTCGCCGTCCTGCGCGACCAGGGTCTCGATCTCGGCGAGACGGTGACGCAGCCGCGGCGAGATGACGGATTCGGCGATCGGTTTGGACATGCTCCCCAGCCTGCCCGGAGATATTCAATACGAGGTTAAGGGACGCATTTTTATAGCTGCGGTGCAAAAGAAAACGGGACCCGTGGGTCCCGTTCCTTCTCCCTGCCGGAGAAAACCACGCGTGTTGTTCTAGAGCAGGCTGCGCAGCAGGCGCTCGCGTTCGCGCTCGCGATCCCGGTCGCGCTTCTCGCGCGATTTGGGTGTCGCCGCCTGATAGGCGATGCGGGCATGGTCCTGGCAATAGGGCATCCCGGTCTGGGCGCGGCGGCCACAGAAATGGAAACCGGCGTCGCCCGGATCACCGACCGGCCATTTGCACATGCGGTCGTTGATCGACAGCAGGGTGGCGCGAACCATCGGCTCCGGCTCCGACGCCCGGGCGGTGGGGGCCGGCGTGGGGCGCGCGGGCTGGATGCGGGGC
>NZ_JBAQRT010000196.1:0-3890 GCF_049306435.1 Zavarzinia sp. | reverse complement strand
CGACATAGGCCGTGCCGTGGCGGGTCGGCCGTTCCACCCTGGCGGCTTTCACCGGATAGGCGGCGGCATCGCCCGCCGCGGCGCCGTCGCAGAAACGGGCCACGGGGCAGCGCCGGCAATTGGGTGTCTTCGGCTGGCAGATGCCGGAGCCGAGATCCATCAGGCTTTGCGCGAAATCGCCCGGCCGGTCTTCCGGCACCAGGGCCTCGACCAGGCGACGCAGCCTGGGGCGGGCCGCCGGCAGCGCCTCGCCGAAGCGATAAAGCCGGGAAATGACCCGCTCGACATTGCCGTCGACGGCGGCGGCGCGGCGGCCGAAGGCGATGGCGGCGATGGCGCCCGCCGTGTAGTCGCCGATGCCCGGCAGCCTGGCGAGGCCTTCGGCGGTATCCGGGAATTTGCCGCCTTTGGCCGCCACTTCCCGGGCGCAGGCATGGAGATTGCGCGCCCTGGCGTAATAGCCGAGCCCCGCCCATTCCGACAAAACCGATTCGAGCGGCGCCGCCGCCAGCGCCATCACATCGGGAAAGCGCGCGATGAAGCGGGAAAAGCGGTCGAGCACGGTCGCGACCGTGGTCTGCTGCAACATGATCTCGGACAGCCAGACCCTGTAGGGATCGGGCGTTTCCCCGGGTTCCGCGCGCCAGGGCAGGCGCCGCCGGCTGGTATCGTACCAGTCGAGGAGGGCGCGGGCGAAACCCGCCTTGGGCCGGGAGGCGGGCGGCGGCAGGGCCAGGGCGAATTCGGAATCGACGGGAGACATTCCCTGATTAGAGTGTGCGGACCATGGTGCAAGCAACAAAGACCTTCGAGCCGTCGGCCAAGCGCCGCTTCCGGACCGAGCCCGCCTCGGCCACCCTGTCGACCCTGCTGCGGTCGGCGGCGGGGAAGCGTGGCTTCGCCGCCGCCGAGATCGTCACCCATTGGCGGCTGATCGTCGGCGACCGCCTCGCCGACTGTACCCTGCCCGAGCGCCTGCGATTCGAGCGGGGCGGCAACGAGGGCGGCATTCTCGAGGTGCGGGTCGATGGCCCGCTGGCGCTGGAGATCCAGCACCTGGAGCCGCAGATCCTCGACAAGGTGAACAGTTTCTGCGGTTTTCGGGCCGCCGGCCGGCTGAAGATCACACGCGGCCGGGTCCCGCCCCGCAAAGCGCCGCCGGCCCCCCTGCCCGCGATCCCGGCGGCGGAACGCGCCGAAATCGACCGTCTCGTTGCCACAATCGAGAACGATAATCTGCGCGAAGCCCTCGCCAGCCTTGGCCGAACCATGCGGGCAAGGGCCCTTCGGGACGGCCAGCGCTAGGGCGACTGGACCATCATTGATCTTTACGACCCCCAACATCTTGTGGTGAGATGAGCTTATGAACACGAGACGTATGATCCTGGCCGGCATGACCGGTGTCGCGGCCGTGGCCGGGCTCGGCTTTCCCGCGCTCGCCGAAACGGATGATTTTGCCGAAGGCACCTTCGTGCTCGGCCCCAAGGACGCCCCGATCACGGTCACCGAATTCGCCTCGATGACCTGTTCGCATTGCGGCCATTTCTCGCTGACCACCTTTCCCGAGGTGAAGAAGCAGTTCATCGACACGGGCAAGATCCGTTTCGTGTTCCGCGACTTCCCGCTCGACGGTATTGCTCTGCGCGCCTCCATGCTGGTGCGCTGCGCCGGGGCGGACAAGGCGGAAGCCCTGGTCGAGATGCTGTTCCGCACCCAGGCGTCCTGGACCCAGGCGGCCGACCCGATCGCCGCCCTCAAGCAGACGCTGCGCCTCGCCGGTCTCGGCGATGCCAAGGCGGATGCCTGCCTCGCCGACGAGGCGCTGAAAATGGCGGTGATCCAGTCGCGCTACGGCGCCGAGAAGGATTACGAGATCAAGTCGACGCCCAGTTTCGTCATCGGCAAGACCAAGGTTTCCGGCGCCCTGACCCTCGAGGAATTCACCAAATTCCTGAAGGACAACGGCCTGAAGGACTGAGGCCCGATATGGCCCCCTCCTGCACGAGATCCCGGCCTTCGCCGGGATGAAGCTCTTGGGGAGGGGCTGAACTTCAAGGGCCATTGAGGCCCCGCGGAGCTTCAGCGCAGCGAGCCAAGGTCGCGGATGCGACCGCCCGGCGCTTGAGGGCGAGATTAAATCAGCGAGCCAAGGTCGCGAATGCGACCGCCCGGCGTTTGAGGGGCAAACATCAATGGTCCAGTTCACCAAACTGCGGCTTTCCGGGTTCAAATCCTTCGTCGATCCGACGGAGTTGGTGATCCATGCCGGGATGACGGGTATCGTCGGGCCGAACGGCTGCGGCAAGTCGAACCTGCTCGAAGCCCTGCGCTGGGTCATGGGCGAAACCTCGGCCAAGTTGATCCGCGGCGCGGAAATGGACGATGTCATCTTCGCCGGCACCTCGCGCCGGCCGGCGCGGAACCTCGCCGAAGTCTCCCTCGTCCTCGACAATTCGACGCGGCGGGCGCCGGTCGCCTTCAACGATCATCTGGAACTCGAGATTTCGCGCCGGATCGAGCGCGAGGCCGGCTCCGCCTATCGCATCAACGGCAAGGACGTGCGGGCCCGCGACGTCCAGCTGCTGTTCGCCGATGCTTCGGTCGGCTCGCGCTCCCCGGCGCTGGTCGGCCAGGGCCGGATCAGCACCATCATCAATTCGAAGCCGCGCGACCGGCGCCAGATCCTCGAAGAGGCGGCGGGCATTTCCGGCCTGCATTCCCGCCGGCACGAGGCGGAGCTGCGCCTGAAGGCGGCGGAAGGCAATCTGGTCCGGGTCGATGATGTCGTCGGCCAGCTGACCAACCAGCTGAACGCGCTGAAGCGCCAGTCGCGCCAGGCCAGCCGCTACCGCAACGTCCAGGCCCAGATCCGCAAGGGCGAGGCGATCGTCCTGCATCTGAAGTGGCAGGAAGCGCAAGCCGCGCTGGAAGTGGCGCGGGCCGAGCTCGCGGCGGCGCAGAACGCCGTCCGCGTCGCGACCGAACAGGCCGCCCATGCGGTCAATGTCGAGAACCGGGCGGGCGAAGCCATCGCCCCCTTGCGCGAGGAAGAGGCGCGCACCGCGCAAGTCCTGCACAAGCTGGTGGTCGAGCGCGACGGCCTCGCCCTCGAGGAGCGGCGCGCGCGCGAGGCTTTGTCGCGCCTGTCCCAGGCGATCGAGACCGTGGCCCGCGACGCTCAGCGGGAAGAAGCCCTGCTGAACGACGCCCGCGCGGCGCAAGAACGGCTGACCGAGGAACAGGCCCTGCTGGAAGAAGCCGAGGACGGCGCCGGCGAGGATGCCGAGACGGCCGAGGCCCTGGTCGCCGAAGCCGCCGATGCCCTGCAGGCGCGGGAAGCCGAACTGGACAAGGCCAATCGCGAACTGGCGGCGGTGGAAGCCCGGCGCCAGAGCCTGGAGCGCGAAATTCGCGACGCGGCGGCACGGCTGGACCGTCTGACCCAGTCCCGCCGCCAGCTCGATGCCGACGAACAGCGCCTCGCCGAGGAAAAGGCCCGCGCCGTCGATCTCGAAGCCCTGGTGGAGCGGCTGGAAGCGGCCCAGGCCGGGGCCGAGGCCGCGCAGGACGCGGTCGCCGACGCCGAGGGCGAGCGCGCCCAGATGATCGGCGAGGAAGGGGAAGCGCGGGAAGCCCTGCGCATCGCCGAAACCGAGGCCGGCCGCGTCGCCGCCGAGGAAAAGGCCCTGGCCAGCCTGCTGGCGACGGGTGACGACGCGGCCTTTCCGCCGGTGCTCGACGCGATCACGGTCGCCAGGGGCTATGAAACCGCGCTGGGCGCCGCGCTCGGCGACGATCTGTCGGTGCCCGCCGATCCGGCCGCGCCGGTCCATTGGGCGGAATTGCCGGAATATGATGCCGCCCCCGCCCTGCCCGCCGGGGCCGAGCCC
>NZ_JBAQRT010000195.1:0-5116 GCF_049306435.1 Zavarzinia sp. | reverse complement strand
TCGCCGCCCTGACCGGCCTCGCCCCCTGGACCCGGCAATCCGGCCAGTGGCGCGGCAAGAGCTTCATCGGCGGCGGCAGGGCCGGCGTCCGCGCCGCCCTCTTCATGGGCGCCATGGTCGCCGCCCGGCACAACCCCGACCTCAGGGCCTTCAGGGACAGGCTCGTCGCCGCAGGCAAGCCAAAGCTCGTCGCCATCATCGCAACAGCCCGGAAACTCATCACCATCCTCAATGCCATCATCAGGGATGATCAACCATGGCGCGCAAAAACCGCTTGACCAGCAAGACAGTCCCTCTCCCCCCTGAAGGGCGGAGAGGGAGCTTGGTCGCCGACTTTGGCTCGCGATGATCGGCGGCGATCCGCGACATCGTTACTTTTGGGGACCCGGCTCCGCGAGCGGAGCCGGCGGAGGGGGCGAAGCGACTCGCCGGCCGGCTGCTGGGGTCGGGGGGGCACCCCCCGCGGAACAGACGCCGTCCTTTCGAATACACTCCGCATAGGCCGCTTCCCGCTCGGCGTAAGCGGTCATATAGGTCCTGACGGCCTCCCGGCACAACTCGACCACCCTGCTGTCATAAGGCAGGATGTAGGCATTGTTCACATCCCGAGCTTCCGGCGCCTCGAACAGTATCTCCGAGCAATTGTCGAGGATCACCCCGCGATTAAGGGCGGAATCGACGATATCTGAGACGGCGTTCGCCACATCCGAACTCACACCGCTGCCATTACCCGTCATGATGTTGGTGGTACCGCCGCTCTGGCCCTTGGCGACGGCGGAGAGGCTGTTGCGCGAGGCTTTCAGGATTTCTTCCGCGAGAGCTACTTTGGCTTCGGCCTCGGCGAGGGCTTTTTTCGCATCCTCGACCGCCTTTGTGGCCGTGGGAACATCCGCGCCCGGCTTTGCGAGCGCGGCTTCCTTGTCGGCAACGGCGGTTTTCGCGGCATCCCGCTGCTTCGTGGCCGCGTCCAGTTTGGCCTGCGCTTCCTCGACATTGCGGCCGGCCTCGGCGGCGGCGTCACCCGTCAGGGTGGTGGTGATCGGTCCGCGATAGGGGGAGGTGACCTGTTCGATCGCCAGCGCCGCCAGCAGCGTGTTCTGGAACCGGCGGATCTCGCTTCGCACCGCGCGATCGCTGAGCGCGCCGGCCGCCGACAGGGCGCAGATCGAATAAAGCAGGTTCGATTGCGCCTGGGTCAACTGGGTGCGGAAGGCGAGCGACGCCCCGGATTCGGCGACGGCGACGGCGGCTTTCGCCAGCGCCTCCTTGGTTTCGACCGACAGGCTGCCCGAGGAGGCGAAGACCGAGAAGGTGTCCGGGCTCTGCTCGACGCAGACCTGGAAGGCATGGCTCTTGTCGTCGCGCCGCGCCGCCGTGTTGGTGAGGACCACCCGTTGTTTCGCGTCGATGGTCGAGACATTGGAAGCCCCGGACCAATTATCGAACTGATACTGGATCGAATTCAGCTCGGCACAACCCGAAAGGGTCATGCCTGCGACCAGAAGGCCAAAAATTGCGCGCATTTCCGTTTCCCCCTACCGTTATACACACGGTAAAAGAGCATCGCCTGTCACGCAATATGATAATGAGAAGTGGCTACTGCTTTTCAGCCTGGGCGATCATCGCGGCGACGATGAGCCGGTGGAACGGCAGGATCAGCTTCAGGTAGATGCGGCCCCACAGGTTGTGCGGCCGCACCAGCGTCGTCACCGTGATGCGGCGGCGCTGGCCGGGGGCTGGCACGACTTCGACCGCGACGCGGAAATCGAGATGGCGGTCGTCGAGGCCGAGGATGACGCAGCCGGGCGACTGGCTCAATACCGGGAAGATGCCGACATGGTCCGGGTCGCCCTCATGGCCGGGCTTCAGGCCGAAGGGCGCGACCAGCGCGTTGCGCAGACGCATCAGGGCCCGCACCCAGCGGGGCGAGCGGCCCATGATGCGTCGCGCGGCCGAGGGCGCGTCGAGACTGCGCAATTCCGAGACCGCCCGATAGGCGTCGGCATAGGCCGCGCCGGGCAGCAGTTCGGCAAGCGCAGGTTCCGGGGCGACGGCCTCGACGCGCATGGGGTGTCCCGTGAAGATTGATCCTCACGGGATGAGACGACGGCTTGCCGTTTCCGGAAAGCATCCAAAATGCCGCAGCGCGCCCGCGCCGCAGGTCGCCTAGGTCAATGGGCCGAGCCGAGTTCGGCGCGGATGCGGCTGCGCCAGAAATCGATGGGCACCAGATTGCCCTGATGCTCGAAGTGCCAGAAGGTCCAGCCGTTGCAGGCCGGGGCGCCCTGGACATGGGCGCCGACCCGGTGGATCGAGCCCGTCGCGTCGTTGACCACCAGGCTGCCGTCGGCGCGCACCCGGGCGACCCAGCGCCGGCGCTGGTCGAACAGCTGGGTGCCGGGGCGGATCAAGCCGCGCTCCACCACCTGGCCGAAGGGAATGCGCGGCTCTTCCCGTTTCGATTTGGTCACCGACAGGGGCGCCTCGCCGCCGGTCTCGACCGCGTCGATGCGGGCCTGCGCCACCGCGGCATAGGCGGTGTCGCGCTCCAGCCCGATGAAATGCCGGCCGAGGCGCTTGGCGACGGCGCCCGTGGTGCCGGTGCCGAAGAACGGGTCGAGGATGACGTCGCCCGGATGGCTGCAGCCGACGATGACGCGGTAGAGCAGGGCTTCCGGCTTCTGGGTCGGATGGGCCTTGGCGCCGTCGTCGCCCTTCAGCCGCTCGTTGCCGCCGCAGATCGGCAGCAGCCAGTCGGAGCGCATCTGAAGATCGTCGTTCATGCTCTTCAGGGCGTCGTAATTGAAGGTATAGGTCTTCTGCGCCTCGTTGCGGGCGGCCCAGATCAGCGTCTCATGGGCATTGGTGAAGCGCCGGCCGCGGAAATTCGGCATCGGGTTCGCTTTCCGCCAGACGACATCGTTCAGCATCCAGAAGCCGAGGTCCTGCAAGGCGGTGCCGACCCGGAAGATGTTGTGATAGGAGCCGATGACCCAGATCGCCCCGGTGTCCTTCAGCACCCGCCGCGCCTCGAAGAGCCAGGCGCGGGTGAAGCGGTCGTATTCGGCATAAGAGTCGGCGATGCTGACGCCGTCGCCGAAACGGTCCCAGTCGTCGTCGACGCCATCGACCACCGACTGGTCGGGCCGGCGCAGCTGGCCGGCGCGGGTGCCCTTGTCCAGCATCAGGTTATAGGGCGGATCGGCGAAGACGAGGTCGACCGACTTGTCAGGCAGACCCCGCATCATCTCGATGCAGTCGCCGATCAGAATCTGATCGAGCGGCAAGTCCTGCTTGATTTCTTTCGTCATGACGACCCCCAGAGACAACCGAATCAGCGCATCCTGATTCGGCCGGGGAATCACGTCAATAGTCGTTTTGAATCAATGCTTTGATGGGACTAAATGATGTGCGGTGGAAACTTGTCGGCCCAAGCCGTTGTAGTGCGGCGCTATGTTCGGGCGTGCCATAGCCCATGTGGCGGGCGAAACCATAGCCCGGAAAGCGCAAATCGGCCTCGGTCATGATGCGGTCGCGATGCACCTTGGCGATGATCGAGGCCGCGCCGATCGACAGCGACAGGGCATCGCCCTTGACCAGGGTGGTGACCGGGCAGGGCAGGGCGGGCGCCCGGTTGCCATCGACGAGGGCGTGGGCGGGCGCGACGGGCAGGGCCTCGACCGCGCGGCGCATGGCCAGCAGGGTCGCCTTCAGGATGTTCAGCCGGTCGATTTCCTCGACGCCGGCTTCGCCGATGCCGACATGGGCGGTGGCCAGGATCTCGCCATACAGGCGCTCGCGCGCTATGGCGGAGAGTTTCTTGGAATCCGTGATGCCGGCGGGCAGCGCGGCGCCCGCCGGCCAGATCACGGCGGCGGCCGAGACAGGCCCGGCCCAGGGGCCGCGCCCGGCCTCGTCGATGCCGCAGACCAGGCCGCCGAGGGCGGCTTCGCGGGACAGGTCGGGGGGCGGCAGGCGTGGTGTCTTCGCTTTCATGGCGCGGGACCATGGCACGAAGACCGGGTCTTGTGAATCCTTGCCGCGCCTCAGTCGCCGAACAGGGCCATCTGGTCGCCGCTGTCGAGCGGGCGGCGGAAGCGCGTGGTGTCGAGCGGGCGGCGCGCCGTCTCAAGCCCCAGCCGCGTGCAGGCGAGGCGGAAACGCCGGGCGATCAGCTCGGCGTAAGGCCCCTGTCCCCGCTGGCGCAGGCCGAATTCGGCGCTGTTCAGCTGGCCGCCGCGAATGTCGCGGATCAGCGCCAGCACCCGCCCGGCCCGCTCGGGCACGGCGGCGGCCAGCCATTCCTGGAACAGTTCGCTGATCTCCATCGGCAGGCGCAGCAAGACATAGCCGGCGATGGAGGCGCCGGCGGCCCGCCCGGCTTCGAGGATCGCCTCGGTCTCGTGGTCGGTCAGGCCCGGGACGATCGGCGCGGTCATGATGCCGGTCGGGATGCCGGCGGACGACAGGGCGCGGATCGCCTCCAGCCGCCGCTCCGGCGTCGCCGCCCGGGGCTCCATCCGCCGGGCCAGGCGGCGGTCGAGGGTGGTGACCGAAATCGCCACCTTGGCCTGATTGCGTGCCGCCATGCGGGCGAGAATGTCGATGTCCCGCACCACGAGGGCGGATTTGGTGACCACGGTCAGCGGATGATTCCAGCGCTCCAGCACCTCGAGGATGCGGCGCGTGACCTGCATCTTCCGCTCCAGCGGCTGATAGGGATCGGTATTGGTGCCAAGGGCGATGGGCTGGCAGACATAGGATTTCACGCCCAGTTCCGCCTCCAGCAGGCGCGCGGCATCGGGCTTCACGAACAGGCGGGATTCGAAATCGAGCCCGGGCGACAGGCCGAGATAGGCATGGGTCGGCCTTGCATAGCAATAGGTGCAGCCGTGCTCGCAGCCCCGATAGGGGTTGATCGAGCGGTCGAAGGAAATATCCGGGCTGTCGTTGCGGGAAATGACACTGCGCGCCTTGTCCGCCTGCACCGTGGTCACGATGCGGGGCGCCGGCTCGTCCAGATTGCCCCAGCCATCGTCCAGCGCCACGCGCGCCTCGCGCTCGAACCGGCCGCTGGCGTTGGACATGGTGCCCCGCCCGGCCCGCGCCGCAGCCC